>JAUWJN010000152.1 GCA_030607655.1 bacterium | reverse complement strand
GCTGCCTGGTTTTGGCTTGAGCTGAATCCCCACTGGCTTCCGCAAAAATGCTCAGGCGATACAGGACGTCAGCGCCCAGAGTTAGCTGGGCCGCAGCTCGCCACCCTCGGTCGCGGGCAATCTGCTGCGGGGCGGGCTGAGTATGGGCTAGTAGCAAAGCTACTCCCGCCGCCAGGGCTAATATGAACAGCAAGCGGCTAAGATTACGGGGTCGGTTGCTGCTGGGCAACTGAGGCTGGAACACTCGTTTTCACATCCTGCCGTCAGATGAGGTTTTCGTAGTGTATCTGGATTTGGGTGAAGCCCTGGCATCTAACCGGCTTCATACATCGCAACAATATTTTCCGGCGGCACATCAGGCTGAAATAGATGAGCCGGGGCCAAAATGTAGCCGCCACCCTCCCCCAGTATATCACAGTATCGCCGCACTTGTTGCTGCACTTGCTCGGGGCTGCCGTGGGGCAGAAGCTGTTGCATATCAATGCCGCCGTGAAAAGCTAGCTGGTCCCCGAACTCAGCCTTAAGGCGTTCGGGGGACATAACCGGACCCGTAGGCTGGATCGGGTCGAGAATATCCACTCCTAGTTTGATAAGATCGGGTATATACATCCTGACCGACCCGCAACTATGCACCATAACCCGCGCATCCAAATTATGGATCAGGTCAATCATTTCCCCAAAATAGGGAGCGACAAATTCCCGGAACATAGCCAGCGACATAAGCGGCCCATTCTGGCTGCCCAGGTCGCTGATTAGCAGGTAAAGGTCAACTCGCCCCTTGGTTATCTCCGCGGCACGGGTGTAATCTTCCCGGTAAAAGTCAGTGAACTTGCGGCAGATGTAATGCACCCAGTCCGGCTGCCCCGCCATATCCAGAAACATGCCTTCCCACCCCCGTACCAAGGCGGGCCGCTGCCAGACATCGGCAAACCCGTACATAAGTGCGTATTGCTCATGCTGACGGCACTGCTCAGCGAGCAGCGAATAGTCGCAGCAATCCGGTGTCGGCCAGGGGAAAGCCTCGAGGTCAGCTAAGCTCTTCGCGTCAGCCAAGGCCCCGGGAATGTCCTGACGGTACGGACCCCATTGGGTCTGCTCATAGATGTAGCGCTCGCCCCAGAAGTTCTGATAGACCCCGTTTCCTACTTGCCGCTCAGGTGGACTGACAGCGTCCAGGTGGCGGATGTCCACATCAAAGTGCCTCAGCACCTGCTCCTCATTTGAATACCCGAAATAAGCCAGCAGGTGATTGAGGGTAGGCGGCTCGGCCCAAAAGTCTCGCGGTGTCCGGTCGGGCTCTTGGTGGGCTACTGCGGCCAGCACGCGTTCCCGGTTATTCATCTTACATCAATACCCAAACGGCCCCAGTAGCATGCGCCTGATAATGCTTTCCACGACTGATAGCAGCAGTAATAACACCAAGGGTGAGAAGTCAAAGGACGTCTGCCTCTGATAGGGTGCCAGTAGTCGTCGTATCGGCCGCAGCGCCGGTTCGGTGGCCGCGTAGGTGAAATTCCTTAGGCTCAATAATGCCGGTGAGGAACGTGGTGATACCTTCACCCAACTGAATACCACCCGGGCGATCACAATAATTTCGTATATCCGGAAAATGGTGGGAATCAGTCCGAACATCGCAACTCCTTTTTCACAGTCAGTGAAGCAACTTGAGGGCAGTCAACTTCCCAGCTCTTGGGACCGGCGGGCGGCGGCCACTACTGCTTCCACCGCCGCGCTGCGTAGTCCTCGGGCTTCCAATTGGCACAGCCCGGACGCTGTGGTGCCGCCGGGGGAGGTTACCATATCCTTCAGTTGGGCGGGATTGCCGTGGGTCAGTACCCACTGGCCAGCGCCGGCCACGGTCTGGGCGGCTAACTGCAGGGCAACATCCCGCGGTAAGCCCGCGGCGACACCGCCATCAGCCAGCGCCTCTATAAAGACAGCCGCAAAGGCCGGGCCACTGCCCGACAGCCCGGTGACTGCATCCATAAGCTTCTCTGGCACCTGCGCCACTGCCCCCACGCTGCCCAGCAGTTGTTCAACTAGCTGTTGCTGGGAGTCGGTAACTTCATCATCTGCGCAATAGGCGGCCGCTCCTTGCTGGATGGTGCACAGGATATTGGGCATAACCCGCACCAGGGCCGGGGCCGGGCCTACCCACTCGCGCAACTGGGCCAGGCCGATGCCCGCGGCGATGGATATGAGCAACTGCCCAGAGGCAAAATGCGGCGCCAGGGGCCGAAGTACTTGTTCAATTACCTGGGGTTTGACAGCTACCAGTACCGCCTCTGACTGGGTAACTACGGCTTGATTGTCTGCCGCCGCCCGCACCGTGGTGTCAGCAACCAAGGCCTCGAGCCGTTGGCTATCAACATCATAGACCAGAATATCGTCCGCCGACAGGACTTGTGCCGCCAGGAACCCGCGCACCAGCCCTGTCCCCATTATGCCTGCTCCGATTACACCTAGATTACAATGGCGCTCTGACATTGTCATCACACTCGCTGGGCAGCTAGCGTACTGTCAGCCACTTGGCGGCGGAAGATCAGTACTCAACGAACTGCTCTTCAAAGCTCTCCTCGAAGCGTTCCTCCCCGTGGCGCGACGGGTCTAGAACCAGCTTCTCGACCGGCATATCAAAGGGCGCACACACATAGACCCAATTACCCACCTTGCGCATGTAGCCGTTAAGGCCGTAGGTAACGCCGCCCAGAAAATCTCTTATGCGGCGGGCCTCCTCTCGCTCTACGCCCTCGAGGTTGAGCAGGACCGGGTTTTGGCGCTTAATCTCGTCAGCGACCGCGGTGGCCTCATCCATCGTTTGGGGCTCAGCGCGCACGATGGGGCAATTGACGGCCTGATTCTGCTTGCGGGGGAAAGGAATCAGCCGGCTGTCGTGGTCTCCTTCGGTAGACTCCGATGCCAGCCGCGGGTCCAGATACCCGTACGGGTCAGTTCCTGCCTCCTCGCCACCTAAGCCCAACCAGTCCAGAGTGTGTGCTACGATGCCTCTACTCATCGCTGCTTCCTCCGTTTCTGTGATGTAGTGTTGCTGCTAGTACTGTATTGGGAGCGATATCTATTCGGCTTGCTGAGGGCAAATTGCTCTGCTCTGCTGGTATTCTATCATCTTGCCGTCAAACGAGCAAGCGCTTTGCCCAAGATTTCTTCTTCCTGCTCTGGAGTAAGGTGCAAAGAACGGATCACCTCGCGCTCCGACTCGTAACGGGCCACCGCGGCGGCGCGGCCATTCTGATCGGGCCAGTCCAGTCCGAAGATGGCGTGATGGGCGCCGGCTCCTTGGATTGCCTCGGCGAGCAACTCGCGGAATTGAGGCTTGGCTAAACCAGTTAGCCCGGCGTAGGCCGTACCACTGCCCCACGGGGCGCCGTGGTTGAGCACTACTGCCAGGGCCTGGTCAAAGAAGCCGCGGCCGATGACCTCCGCAACGGGTCCCCCGGGGGTTCCCATATGTTCAATGATCACCTTGAGCTGGGGATGCCGCCACAGGATGTTATCAATAAGCAGTGGCTGGTAGTCCTCCAGGCGGCCGCCATGGGTGCCGGTGTGGAACAGCACGAACACACCCAGTTCCGCCGCCCGGGCATAGAAATCATCACCCGCTGGGTCATCAATACGGAAACCCATAGCAGGTGGGTGAGTCTTAACGCCCACAAACCCCTTGCCGATGTATTCTTCGAGCAGTTCGCAAGCATTACTCTGGGTAGGGCTGATGGCGGCTGCTCCCACGATGTTATCATAGTCTTGGAGCTGGCGATACAGCCAGGCATTGGGCTCTTCGCCGGCGAGGCACTCCTCCAGATACTCCGGCCACCCGGGGATGGGTGCGAAGGCCACCGCCTTCTCGATATCCAGCTCGCGCATAAACCAGGCCAGTTCCGGTAGTGTGCCTATTTCCTTTTTGTCGGGGCCGAAGGCCCCTTCCGGAAACACATGACAATGATTGAAAAACACTCTATACGCCTCCCACCGACCAGAACATTGCCAGTAATTATACCGCGTTTGGCCTTTGGGTTAATAGTTCACGTACACCCCGAAGTGGCGGATTACAATATACCTCGGCCCTTCCACATGCGCCTTGAGTAGTTTTGCTATAAACTGGTTTTCCCCAGTATACAGGGACATACTGGTAACGTCCATATCTGTTACGGTCACCTGCTGTGGCTTTGTCCACCAGCATCCAATTTCTGTCAGATCCTTTTCTTCGTCATAGTGGTGAATACGGGGTGAAGCGATCTCCTGCCCATTAACCACAAAAGCGACCTCATCAGCGGCCGAGTCATATCCTTGGGTATAAAGCTGAATTGTTACCCGGCGGGGAAGAGGTCGGGTGGGCGTTTCAGTTAGATCGTCGCCCAGGAAGAAGGTAATCCGGGCTTCGTCTTCAAGGTAACAGGGCACATCAAAGCGGTCTACGTAGGAGCCGGTGGTATGCTTTCGGCAAGCCAAGATATAATGCTTATTATGCAAGGCTATTGCCGCCGGGTCACCGAGCCCCTTGAGTAAGTCAGTTGACTCCTGGCTGGTCGGCGGACGCCAGTAATTGAAATTGAACAGGTGCATTCCGTCGGTTCCCACCTGCCGGCAACGTGACGCCAGCGCATAATAGATATCGTCCTCGAACTTCCCACACGTGAACGTTGCCCCTAGCAGTTGGGTGCCGCACCCAGCAAGCAGCGGCTTCCAGTCCTCAAACGGAGTCTCGGTCAGGAACAGGTCGGTTGCCCGGGGCGCGATATAGTCCAGCAACCCGTCAGCAAGCCAATCATGTATCTCCATACCCACTTCTTCGCAGACCTGCGGTGAATAGGGCACAATAAGGCCCAGTTCCAACGGTCGGCCCACAGCTTGTCCTTTTTTATCAAGCATTTTACGTGTGGCGCGGACTAACTCAGTGATGATATGGGCATATTGCGCCTCCTCGCCAGGAGGAAAGAACAGCGGATAGCGGAGGAAGTCAATTTCTAACCCATCAATATCGTAGTTCTCAACAGTTTCCTGGAGCAAGGCCATCCGCATCGCCACTACTCGCGAGTCAGCGAAATTCCAGGCCATCCGTCTCGGCTCTGGATCCCACGAGTCCCAGTCAGTACTTGCTGGTTGGGGCGCTCGACCCTTGTCGCCAATCAGCATTTCGGGATGGGCCAGTTTCATCCCGCATATTAGGTCCTCAAACCACAAATCGTGAAGGTCATTTATGCGCAAGCCCGCGAAAAACTTTATCCCCTTTTCATGGGCGCTATCGCACAGCACCTGCATTGGGTCAAGGCCCTGGTCAATAAGATGCCGCGCGTTTTGCGCGGCGTTCTGGCATCGCTCGCCGGTATAGAACTCGCCGACCTTGGTATCATGAAGAAAGACATTCCCGGAGAACATCTGATAGACAAAGGTATCAACCACACCGGCCAGCGGGGCAATATTGGCGATCAACTGGGCATAAGACATGGGGAAGGGATGGGAGAAGACGTGGCTGCTCCCATCGTTATTGTAGACTATCCGCCAGGCACAGTTTGCGGCTTCAGGCGTGGCCACATTAAACACTTCTTTGCTGCATCCTAATCTGCGATGTGAACTGTCAATAGCGGCCAGTATTGTGCACCAACGACTATCTAGGCACTGCGCGGGCCGAACAGTGCTGTGCCCACCCGTACTATCGTAGCGCCCTCTTCCACCGCTACGCCATAGTCGCCGCTCATGCCCATAGACAGATGCCGCATCGCCTCGGCAGGCAGGCCCTGGTCAACCAACTGCTCCGCCAGCGCCCGCAGCTTTTGGAATTGCGGGCGGCTATCCTCCGGATTATCACTGTACGGCGGCATCGTCATTAGTCCCTGCAGTTCCACATTATCCAGGTCTACTACCTGCGTGGCCAGCTCGGCAACCTGGTCCACATTAGTTCCGAATTTCGTGTCCTCACCCGACACATTTACTTCAATTAGTACTGGCTGAGTGCAGCCGACCTGGCCGGCCCGCCGGCTAATCTCCTGGGCTAGCCGCAGGCTGTCCAGCGAATGTATTAAGCGGCAAAAGGGCACTACATATTTGACCTTGTTGCGTTGCAGGTGGCCGATGGCGTGCCAGGTGACCTCAGTGTGACCGGCGCCATCCAGATGTTGCTTCTTGGCGAGCAGCTCCTGGACGTAGTTTTCGCCAATATCGGTTATTCCCGCCGCGACTGCCTCCGTTACCTCAGCTACTGACCGGCCTTTGGTGGCGGCCAGGATGGTTATGTCGGCAGGTTGCTTGGCGGCGTGCTCACAAGCCGCAGCAACTTGCTCTCGTATTTCCGCTAACCGCTGGTAAATCTCGCTCATATCCGGCCTGGGCAGCTGTTCTACTCTACGGATGTCAGCCCCCACTCGTCTAGCTCCTCAGATTCTCCGGCCTCAGCCTCGGTTTCTTCTGTCAAGCTTACCGCGTCAGGGGGGGGTGGCGGTGGAGCGAACTCCTCCTCCACCGGCGCCTCGGCCTCCTCTAATTCAATGGCCCCCGGGGGGGGGGGCGGGGCATGGGCTTTTGCTGGTATTGTAACCGGGCGTTTGGGGGGGCCGGGCGCGGAATTTGTTTCCGCGGGTTGCGCCCGGGGGGGGG
>JAUWJN010000137.1 GCA_030607655.1 bacterium | reverse complement strand
GGGTTTGCCTTGGATGTGCTGGGCAGTTCGCGGCGCGAGAAGTACCACAAGGTGCCTCTGGCCCTGGAGCTGGTCGGCCTCAGTTCGAAAGCGGAGGCCTATCCCAGCGAGCTTTCGGCGGGAGAGCAGCAGCGAGTCTGTATTGCCCGGTCGCTGGTCAATATGCCGCCCGTGCTGTTGGCTGACGAACCGACCGGCAACCTAGACCCAGCCATGTCCTGGGACATTGTCCAGTTGCTCGACGATATTGCTCAGCGGGGCACGACGGTGCTAGTGGCCAGTCATGATCAGAATATAGTGGACAGGCTGGGCAAGCGCGTAATTCAGCTAGTCCAGGGCGTGGTAGTTCGCGATGTCAAGGACGGGGGGCGCTACGATGCGACTTAATACCATCGAGTTCCTTCTCCAGCAGAGCTGGGAAAGTATGGTTCGCAATGGACTGGTAAGCCTGGCATCGGTCGGCAACATCGCGGTGGCTCTGACGGTCCTCGGGGGGATAGTGTTAACCGGATTGAATCTGGAGCACATGGCCGCCATCCAAGCCGAGACGGCCGTGATTACTGTGGACCTGGAAGACGGGGCCGATGCCGCTGATGTCCAGGCCGCTCTACTGCGTAACCAGAAAGTGAAGGAGGCTATATTCGTCCCCAAGGACGATGCCTTGCTGCAGATGTCCGAACAGATTGGCTGGGTTCTGCCGGAGACGAAACCCGAGTTGGCTGCCGACTTATTGGCAGGACTTCTCGGCCACAATCCTCTGCCGGACTCAGTACGCGTAAAAACGATAGACCCGCAGGATATCCCGGCCATGGCAGCGCAGGCCCAGAAGATAGCAGGAGTCGCGGAGGTAAGATACGGCGAGCAGGTAACCGAGAAGCTACTTACCCTGGCCCGGGGCACCAAGATATCCGGGCTGGTGATAGGACTAATAATGGGCGCAGCGACTTTGCTCATAATCAGCACCACTATTCGCTTGACCATATACGCCCGCCGCCGCGAGATTCGCATAATGCAACTGGTGGGAGCCACTAACTGGTTCATCCGCTTGCCCTTCGTGCTGGAGGGATTATTGCAGGGGTTGACCGGCGCGGTGATAGCCATCGCTGTCTTGCTGCCAGCATATAGCTATGCACAAGGATACATTGATAAGAACTTGGAGTTCATTAGCCTGATCTATAGTCCAGGAGCCCTGGCCCTTTTTGCACTTGGGCTAGCGGCCAGTGGCATAGTTTTCGGCGCCCTGGGCAGTGCCATTAGTCTGCGGCGCTACCTGCGGGTGGTCTAGCGCAACAGTACGAGGAGTGAAGGGCGATAACCGCACGAAACCGCAATAGAGTTATCACTACTATAACGGCGGCCATACTAGTCGGGCTGGTCGGACTGTCGGCTGTGCCCCCGCCCGCCGCGGGGCAAAGCCTGAGTCGCCTGAAGGAGAAGTTGCGCAGCTATTTTCGGCGGGAAACGGCCAAAAAGAACGAACTGCGCGAGATTAAGAAGGCCCAGCACGAAGCTAATACTGGACTGTCAATTGCTCAGCAGGAACTGGAGAAAGCCCAGGAGGCGCTGGTGGACATTCAGCGCCAACTGGCGACTACCCGCAAAGAGCTATCCCAGACCAAAGAACAATTGGCGGCGAGCGAGGCCCGGCTGTCGCAGCATCAGACTGCGATGAAGCAGCGGATTCTGGCACTATACAAGGCCGACCAGCCTACTTATCTGGAAGTGGTGCTGCGGGCTACCTCGTTTGCGGACTTTGTTAACCGAGCCGAGTTTACCCGCCGTGTCGTCGCTACCGACCAGTATCTGCTGATGGACCTGGTAGCCGAAAAGCAGGCCTTTGAGCGACAAACGGCCCAACTGGAAGAGAAAGAGCGCCAGCGAGCCGCGCTGGAGACCAAGCTTAGAAAGCAGCGCGATCATGTAACTGCCCGCAAGGCCGAGGCCCAGCGGTTGGCCCATAAGGCCAACAGTGACCGAGCCGAGGCGGAACGCCAACTGGCCGCGATGGAGCACGCCTCCAGCCAGATCGAACAGATGCTGGCCCGGCTGCAGCGCGGCGAGAGCGGCCAGCGCTACGTGGGCAGTTGGAGCGGCAAGTTACTATGGCCGGTCTCCGGCCACCGCATAACAAGCCATTTTGGTTGGCGCATCCACCCTATCACTCATACGCGGCGTTTCCACGATGGTGTAGATATAGGAGTACCGCCAGGCACACCTATCAAAGCCGCCGACAAAGGGCTGGTGGTTCACTCCGGTTGGTACGGAGTATATGGGAAAACTGTCCTGATTGACCACGGCAGCGGCATCTCGACAATGTACGCTCACTGCTCTCGCATAAAGGTCAGCAACGGCCAGGTAGTGAGCCGCGGGCAGGTAATCGGTTATGTCGGCAGCACGGGCTGGTCCACCGGTCCCCATCTGCATTTTGGAGTCCGCAAGTACGGTAAACCCATAAATCCCTTGCCATTCTAGCTAACTGGAGGTTGCTGAACAAGTATGGAACACAAATCTTATCGAATTTGGCTAGCCGTAGTTATTCTGGTACTTATGGTCGGCTCGTTCGTGGCCGGGGCTGGGGTGATGTACGGTGTCTCTCAGGATTCAGTCCTGGGGCTGACAGCCCGGGTCGCTCAGATGGGGCCGGGGGTATTCGAGGTAGAAGAGGCTGAAGACATTCCCTCCGCCACTGATCTGCAACCGCTGGCGACCTTCTGGCAGGTACGCGATAGAATACTGCACGACTTTGTATATCCCGTCGAGGACAGCACCAAACTCACCTACGGGGCAATTCGCGGGATGCTGGCGGCACTGGAGGACCCCTACACCCGGTTCATGACCCCACAAGAGTATAAGGAATTCCAGGCCGAAGCCGAGGGTCACTTTGAAGGCATCGGGGCCTATCTGGAGCAGCACAGTATTGATGAACTTGGGCACTTCGAGGTAGTGATAGTCTCCATAATCCCGGAGGGTCCCGCCGCCGAGGTGGACTTGCGTCCCGGCGATGTCATCGTTAAGGTAGATGACAAGGCAGTTAGAGGTATGACCGTGGACCGGGTCGCCAATCTCATCAGGGGGCCGGAAGGGACAGAAGTCAAGCTGACGCTGCTGCGGGGCGGTCACGGGGGGCCGGAGGGTGTGGTGGGGCTAGAGCGCCAGGGCAAACTTGTTGACCTCACTATCGTCCGGGCGGCCGTGGATATACCAATTATTGAGACGAAGATACTGGACGATGACATAGGCTATGTATGGCTGCGCCTCTTCCATAAACAAGCTGGGAGTAAGCTTCAGGCTGGCCTCGAAGAGCTGCTGGACAAGCATATACGCGGGCTGGTTCTCGACCTGTCTATCAATGGCGGCGGGCTACTGGAACAGGCCATATCCGTGTGTAATCTGTTTCTGGACAAACAGACAGTTGTCTACGTGCAGGAGCGAAATGGTGAACCTCAGCCATATCAGACTATGCCGGGTACAGTCATACCGGAAGACCTGCCGATCGTTATACTTATAGATGGGGGCAGTGCGTCGGCCTCGGAAATAGTCGCCGCCGCTCTGCAGGATATCGGGCGGGCTAAGATAGTAGGTCAAAACAGCTTTGGCAAGTCTAAAGTCCAAACGGTTATGGCACTCAATGACCAATCGGCCCTGGTGCTATCCACTGCCCTTTACCTCACTCCTAACAAACGTGACCTGAGCCAAGAATTTGAAGATGGCAAAAGAGGGATTAAGCCCGACGTAGTCTTCCCACCCCTTGAGTTTGCCGCGGATGAACAACGCAGTCGCGAGAAATGGGAACAATACCACCAGCAGCAAGTGGAGAAAGCGGCCGCGGTACTCAGAGGGAGTTTAGCCGCGGCCGGATAAGCACACTTACCCCGGCAGACCAGCGCGGCTGGTTGGGCTATATGCTCTGTAAACTCAGGTCTTCAGTCTTCGCAGCCGGAGGCTTTCAGCCGACGCAGCTAAAGCTGCTTTGGCGAAGTAGGCACGGCCTGCGCAGGCAGGTCGCGGGTACACAAGGAGGACAAGTGTGAGTGATTCTGAGGGCAGAGATCGGCGTTATGCGCGGCTCGAGGGAACGATTCGGGTTTATCGGGCAGGCTTGATCCTGTGTCTCATCATCGTCTTTATCCTGGGTTTTATGCTCCTGGCCGGTCGCCGCCGCTTCGCCCGCGCAATCCGCATAGACGGCAAACTAGTATGTTTGGTGCCCAATAAAGCGGCCGCTGACCAGGTCCGTACCCGCCTGCTAAGGCAGGGAAAAGGCGATCTGCCCGGCGAGGTAGGATTCAGTCAGCAGTGGGAGGATAGTAGCTGGCCGGTGGAGGATAGGGAGGTGCTATCAGCGTCTCAGGCGATAAAGCTCCTGGCGCCTAAGCTTACTGTACTGGTTAGTGCCGCGGCTATCACGGTGGACGACACCGAGGTTGTCGTGATGGCCACACGCGAGCTAGCTAGCAAAGTTCTGGATGCCCTCCAGGCTAAGTATATCAGCGAAGAAGACAAGCTGCTGGCTCGGCCGAAGTTTCGCCAGAACGTGCTGATTGCCGACGTTCAGAAGCCCGTTGACCAAATACTCACCGACATTGGTACTGCCGTCCAACAACTTTCCCAGCCCCACACTCGGGCCCAAACCTATGTAGTCAAAGCTGGTGACTATCCGACCAAGATAGCCGCCCAGTTTAAGATGTCAGCCTCGCGACTGTTCAAAATCAATCCCGGCCTGAAGGGGCGAACTATATACGCGGGCGAAAAAATCAAGGTTTCGGCGCCGGCCGCTCCGATAACCGTGGTAACGGTCAAGGAAAAGACCTATACTAAGGAATTGAAAGCCGCCCCGGAGAAGATCGAGTCATCGGCTCTGCCCCAGGGCGAGCGGCGGATAGTGCGCGAAGAGGTGCGCGGTAAAAAGAAGGTAGTCGTCGAGTGCGTCTACGAGAACGATAAGCTAGTAAGGAAGACTGACCTCCGGGGCGAGATTATTCAGGAGCCCATTGCTCAGATCATAATGATTGGAACTGGGGAAGCTGCGCCCGAAACGCAATAACCTCTCAGACCCCTAACGATATGAACGTGAAGCCGCCGGATAGCCCGCAGCCAACTGGCACCAGTATTCCCCAGCTTCTACAGGAAACTGCCCGACAGATAGATGACCTCCTGGCCGATTTCCTACCTGGCTCCGCCGGGCCCACCGTCGCGGTGGTGGCAGCAATGCACCACAGCCTCCAGGGCGGCAAGCGTCTGCGGCCGCTGGTAGTGATGCAGGCCGCGGAAACATTCGGACTGCCGGCGACTGCGGCCCTCCCCACGGCTTGTGCTTTTGAGCTGCTCCACACCGCCACCCTCATTCACGACGACTTGCCCGCCATTGATGACAGTCCCCTGCGCCGGGGCCGACCCTCCTGTCATACCGCCTTTGGCCAGGCTACCGCCGTGCTGGCGGGGGATGCTCTGATAATCGCGGCCTACAGTGCCCTGGCCAGGCAGGCGTCGGTGGCGGACGTGCAGGCCGAGGCCGTGCTGCGCGTTATATCCGAATTTGCCGACTACTCCGGCGCCGCCGGGCTTATCGGGGGCGAAGCAGCAGATATACACGGAGAAAGTGTTGAGCCGGACGCTGACCTGCTGGCATATATTCACCTCAACAAAACCGCCAAACTCTTCATAGCAGCCGCCCGTGCCGGGGCAATATTGGCGGAGGCTACCGAGGAACAGATAGCGCTTATCAGTAACTACGCCGAAAAGATGGGCCTGCTATTTCAGGCCACCGATGATATACTGTATGTCAGCGGGCAAGAAGAGACCCTGGGTAAGCCAGTGGGCGCCGACCAGGCCGCCGCCAAGCAGACCTACCCGGCTCTGCTGGGGTTAGCCGGGGCACGCGAGCACGTTCAGAAGCTGGCGACGGAGGCCAAGGGGCTCGCGGCCCAACTGCCGCGTAACCAGCAGTTCTGGCAAGAGCTGATTGACCTTATCGTCACTCGCCAGGCGTGAGGCAACCCATCCCGTCCTTCCGCATATACTGTTGTCCAGAGAGGCTGACGTGGAAGTAATAATAGCCGAGCAAGCCGGTTTCTGCTTCGGGGTGCGGCGGGCTTTGCAACTTGCCGAGGAGGCCACTGCCGAGTATGGCAAAGTTTATTCCCTGGGGCCACTTATCCACAATCACCAGGTGGTGGCGAGTCTGGCCGAAGCTGGCCTGGAAGTCGCCGATGAAATCGTGGCGGTACCGGAGGCCGCGGTGGCTATGATTCGTGCCCACGGGGCCGGCCCGGAGGTGTACCAGCAAGCCCCAGCCCGCGGCATCCAGATAATTGATGCCACCTGTCCCTTTGTGGCGCGTGTCCAGCGGGAGGCGGCGGCCTTTGCCGAGCAGGGCTATCAGGTCCTAGTGCTGGGCGAGCCTGATCACCCTGAGGCTCGTGCCATCGTCGCCCATGCCGGGGGCCAGGCCGTAATCGTTCAGGATTGTCAGGACCTGGCGGACCTGCAACTCGGGGATAAAGTGGCAGTAGTCTGTCAGACCACTCAGCACCTGGCTAACCTCCAGGACTTAGTAGCCGCGCTCGTGCCCCGGGCTGGCGAATTACGAGTGGCCAATACTATCTGCGAGGCGACCACCAAACGCCAGCACGCCTCGCTGACCGTCGCGCACCAGGTAGACCTGATGATAGTTGTAGGCGGCTACCACAGCGCCAATACGCGGCGTCTGGCTCAGATTTGCCGCGCTACGGGCACACCCACCTATCATATAGAAACTGCGGAAGAGATTGAGTCCGAATGGTTAAAGGAAGTTGAACAGGTAGGAGTTACCGGCGGCGCTTCTACCCCTCAACAAGCCATAGAAGCAGTCGCCGTCCGCCTTCGCGAGATTGCCGCCCCATACCAGGAGGATTAAGCCGATGCTCCCCGATTTTGACCATATTCTACAGACGGTTGCCG
>JAUWJN010000182.1 GCA_030607655.1 bacterium | reverse complement strand
GTGAGGTAGTTGCTGACGTCCGGTTGGACGCTGCCCCACTCCTGGAGGCAAGCGTCGCAACGAAAACCTCAATCTATGTCATGGAGGATGAGCAACTGCTCCAGGCTCTGGAGCGCATATCGGCCGCGGCGGCCCAGGAACTGAAGCACCTGGAAGCATTCCGCGAAACCGGCACGCCCGACCATTACCTCAAAGTAGAGGCGGAGAATATTGATCAGTTTACCGGGACCCTGGGTGGAATTGTCCAAATCCTGCAAGAATATCTGCAAGAGTATTGGCATGACCTGCGCCAGCAATACCCCGAGTATCAGAAGAAAAGGCAACACGCAGAGGAGGCTGAGCGCGACGCCATAATGCAGGAGCAGCCGGAAGCCTATCTGCGACAACTGCGAAAATATCTGTATGATCTGGAACTCGACTACCGCCAGGCCATTGCCCTAGAGGAGGCCTTCGCCAAGTTTTGTGAAGAGCAGGCTTATACTGGCTTCCGCCGCGAGCGCGAGGAGAACGAGCAGCAGGCCCTGGAGCGCATCTTCCGGGTCAATGCCAGTTATGTAATCCTGGGGCGGCTGCTGTTTGTGCGCTTAGCCGAAGACCACGGACTGATCAAGCCCAAAATCTCCAATGGCGGGTTAGATTTGTGGCGGCAACTCACGGGCGAACTGGAAATGGTGGATCAACTGGTGGCTACTGCCTTCCGTGATACCCAACGCATCTGCCGCCAGCTCTTCCGCCCGCCTCCCTTTGATGCGCTACTTAGCTCCGAAGATATAGACTTCGACAGGGCGCTGTTGCGCGTCCTGTATCGGCTCAATGCCTTTGACCTGGCAGGGCTAGAGCACAATGTTGATGTGCTGGGTAATATCTATCAGGGAGTGTTGCCCCGCAAACTGCGCAAGGACCTGGGAGAGTTCTATACCGACCCGGAGGTAGTGGAGTACATCGTGCGGCGCAGTGGGTTCGTGGAGGCGGTTGAGGAAGGACAGCCTGTTACCTTACTGGACCCGGCCTGTGGCTCCGGGGCTTTCTTGGTCCAGGCGGCGGATTTTGTGCGCCAGGCGGATAAGCAGCGGGGGGTAGGAGCGGAAGCCACCCTGGAGCGCATCCGCACCACTCTGCACGGCCTGGACATCAACCACTTTGCCGTCTATGTAGCCGATATGAATATGCTATTCAGCGTTTTTGACCTGGCCACCGAGGCCCGCGAGCCGGTGAGTTTCTCGGTACACTGTATTAACTCCCTGGTGGACCACTTCCCCCTCCCTCGCATTAGTCCCGAACTGCGGGCCACCGAGCCCTGGCAGGCCGGTGCGGCTGCGGCTGCCCGTGCGGACCAGTACGACTTCATCATCGGCAACCCGCCGTATGTCAGGGCCGAACGGCTGCCTGACGATGAGCGCAATGTCCTGCGTGGCCTGTATCCCGTTGCCCACGAGGGGCGCGGTTCCCGCAACGTCAACTTAGCCTCCTACTTCCTGTTCCGTGCCAAGAACTGGCTGAAGGAGGGTGGTGTATTGGGCATGATTGTACTGCGGGGAGTAGCCGACGCCGCCTGGGCTGAGCCACTTCGGGGTTTGCTGGCGTGCGAGGATCTCTGTATTGAGGAAATTGTCCCTTTGGATTGGGTTTGCCGCGATCTGTTTGAGAGCGATGTAGTTCCCCTGATTTTGCTGTTCCGTAAGGGTACACGACCCGCTGACCATAAGGTCAGGCTGGTGCAGAGAATTGACACGAAAGAACAGCTCTTGTCTTATGCTCGCACCGGTAGATCTGAAGGAGCGCACACGTCCGAGATTGACTGGCATAGCTTCAAGGAGCTTAGTGAAGAGGGATGGCCGCTGGAAGTAACCCCTGGTGATGTGGCTATTCTGGGCAAATTGCGGGGTTTTCCCAAGCTGGATAGCATTGCCGAAGCGCGGTATGGTATCAAAGCCGGTGCCAGCGGGCAGGTGATTGACCTGCGTGTGGAAACAGCATCCGCGCTGGGTGGCAAAGACGTTCTGCCCATGATCGGCGGTTCTGACATTCACGCCTTCTATGTTGACCCACCTGGCCGAGCTGTATCAGTGAATACGACTGCTGACCCCTCGTGGTGGAGTGAGGAGGCAAAGGTGAGTCTCCCGCGGGAACTCGTGGTTGTTCCACAAATACACATCACGCTTAATGCGGCTGTGTTCGAACCAAGTGGTCTGTGCGTGCAGAACACAGGCGTGCTGCTTAAGCCCAAAGCAAACCAACGATGGGATTCCCACTGTCTCGCCGCGCTTCTGAACAGCCATGTGTCCCGATACTATACATTCCTCGTTCTGCGGTCTGGCATTGCTGGAGGAGGACGACGGGACTTTACGATATACCCACGCACCCTCAAGGCACTGCCGGTTCCGGCGCTGGATGCTGAGCACATTCAGCAGCTTTCGAAACTGGCGCGGGAAACACAGGAGGCCGCGCGGCAGGCTACCGTGCGTGAGCAGCCGGCCTGGGACGAGATTACCGCCGGCCTGGACCGTCCCCAGATGGTGGCGGACTGGCCGCTGAACTTCACCGGCTGGCCCGATGAGGCCACCGCCCGCTATGACCAGCCGCCGGAATCGCTCACCAGCGGTCGCCAAGGTAAGCTGCAGATCGGCGAGGCCCTTACCGTTACCGGTGATGAAGAATTATTGCGCTTCATCCAGCAGGAATGGCCCCAAATCTTCGGCGACCGGCGCGAAATCACCAAAAATGATTTGTGTCTGTACAAAGTGCCCCCTCCCGAAGAGGGCCGAAAAGCGATACAAAGATATGAGGGCCGGCTGGAGGAGGTTACTCCCGCTCAGCAACGTTACTTTGAGGTATTAGAGCATATTGACGCCCTCATTGAAGAAGGCTTTGGCCTGACGGAAGAAGAGCGCGAGACTATTCACCGCCGGATGAATGAGTTCCCCTTGTCAGAGACCGCTAATCGGCCCCGCCTGCCCTGGGAAGAGACGGTAGCGCCCCGCGTGAGGCGTTTTGCGGAGGGCGAACGCTACCACGGGAGATAATAGACTCAGGCAGGATGCCTGAGCCACTGACGGACAGGCGGGACGCCTGTCCTACCATCTTCTACAGTGGCACAGGCTTCCAGCCTGTGAGACATACACTTCGCCAGCGTAGCCAGGTTACAAATATTGGTGAGATACTTTGAGCATCTTGGATAATCTGAATCCCGAACAACAGAAGGCTGTGCAGGCTACCGAGGGGCCGGTGCTGATATTTGCCGGGGCGGGTAGTGGTAAGACACGGGTCTTGACCTACCGTATTGCCTATATGGTCCATGAATTGGGCATTGCACCTGAGCATATTCTGGCGGTGACCTTTACCAACAAAGCTGCGGGCGAGATGAAAGAGCGCATTGCACAGCTCATCGGCGAGCAGGCTCCCAGTCTGTGGGCGAGCACCTTCCACTCGCTCTGCGCTCGGATGCTGCGGGCGGATGGGGCGGCCATTGACATTGACCCCAATTTCGTAATCTATGATGAGGCTGACCAGCGCGCCCTCATTAAAGAGACCCTCTCGGCACTTAACATTGACTCTGAGCAATATTCACCGGTGGATATTCACTATGAGATAAGCAATGCCAAGAATGAGCTTCTGACCGCGGCTGACTACAAGCCGCATCGGAAAAACCCCTTGGAGAGAACCGCTAAGCGAGTGTACCGTAACTACCAGCAGCGACTGGCGGCCAGTAATGCCCTGGATTTTGATGATTTGCTAATGAGTGCCGTGCATCTGCTACGAGAATCCGAGGAACTGCGCGATAAGTACCAGAACCGCTTCCGATATATTTTGGTGGATGAATATCAGGACATAAACTTTGCCCAGTCCTCGCTGCTAGAGCTGCTAGCTGATAAGCATCACAACCTTTGTGTAGTGGGGGACGATGATCAGAGTATCTACGGGTGGCGGGGGGCGAATGTGCGGTTGATTTTGGCCTTCGAGGAACACTATCCCGAGGCGCAAGTCTTCAAACTGGAGCAGAACTACCGCTCTACTGCCAATATTCTGCGCTGTGCCTATGAAGTAATCAGACACAACCCTGCCCGGGCCGACAAGAAACTGTGGACCGACAATCCGCCAGGTGAAGCGCCGCTGGTCTACCGGGCGATCAATGAACAGGAAGAGGCCGAGTGGGTGGCCAGGCTGATTCAATCGCAGATACGTCAGGGCCAGGCGGAGCCGGGCGATTTCGCGATTCTCTATCGCACCAACGCAATGTCGCGGGTCTTTGAAGAGTCTTTATTGGATGCCAATATGCCCTACGAAATTGTGGGGGGAGTGCGTTTTTACGAGCGCGCGGAGATTAAGGACGTAATCGCCTATCTGAAAACACTGCTTAATCCAGTAAGTTCGGTCTCGTTGCGGCGCATTATCAACAATCCCACACGAGGTATCGGAGCGAAGACCCTACAAGTATTGGACAGCGAAGCACGGCGGCGGAAGGTGTCGCTGTTTGAGATGTGTGGAATAGTTAGTGAATTGGACCAAATCAGGATACGGGAGCAACAGGCCGTGGCTGATTTTTACGATATGATGACGGCGCTGCACAGTCGTATTGATAAACTGTCCTTAGTGAAGTTGGTGCGCGAGGTAGTCAAGCGCAGCGGTTCTCTGCAGAGGCTGCGAGAGTCGGGGGCGGCTGATGACGCCGGCCGGGCCGAGAATGTGGAGGAGTTTGTTACCGCGGCAGCCCGATTTCAAAAGACCCACGAGGACAACTCACTGGTCGCCTTCCTGGAGCATATCGCCCTGATTTCCGACATAGACCAGGCCAAGGAACTGGGTTCAACGGTATCCCTGATGACCCTGCACAGCGCCAAGGGCTTGGAGTTCCCGACGGTGTTTATAGTGGGGCTGGAGGAAGAGGTGCTGCCCCACTATCGGAGTATGAGCGACGAGTTTGAGCTGGCCGAGGAGCGGCGGCTGTGTTATGTGGGCATGACCCGCGCCCAGCAGCGGCTGTATCTGACCCATTGCCATCGCCGCACCATCTTTGGCGAAACTCAGCAGATGCAGCCGTCCCGGTTCTTGAAAGATTTGCCTGAGGAGGTGGTCCAGCGACGCGGGGAGTTGGCCCCCGGCAGCAGTCCGCGGCTCATTGAGGCACGTGAAGAGATACCCGAGATGCAGATGAGCGGGCGGCGCCTGGACCTGACCAAGATACTGTCGCGCGCCACTGCTGGCGCGACGGCTTCGGCTGAGCAGTCCCGCCGGTCGGCTGAACCGATCCCGAGTAGCGCTGGTGACTACACCGTAGGCGATAAGGTCAGCCACCCCAGCTTTGGGGATGGCCGGGTAGTGAGCATCAAGGGCACTGGCGATGAGGCCGAGATTGTGGTCGGCTTCCCGGATAAGGGAATCAAGAAGCTTCTGGCCCGCTATGCCAACCTCAAAAAGCTATAATCGGCTGCTGGGGGAAGGATAACCGAGACTTGGTCGGGAAAATCTTCACATCACCATCAGGTCGGTTGTGCTCGGAGGCAGCGAATAATGGCTATTCAGATTGCGATATGCTCCAAGATACTACAAGATTATGAGCTGGCTGAGGCTATTCAAATCGCTGCCGATGTTGGCTATGAGGGGATGGAAATATTCGGGGTGCCCAAGCATCTGCCGGCTGATGTCGAACAGGCAAAGGTTGAGACCGCTAGCCAGTTGCTCCACAAACTAGGCCTGGCGGCGGTGACGCTAGGCACATATGTGGGCCCGTTTGCGGAAAACAGCGATGAGCAGTGCCGGCAGGAATTAGAAGCGTTTAAACGTTATACCGAGATTGCCCAGGCTCTGGACTGTGACCTAATTCGCGTGATACCTGGGGGCCCCGCTGATCCCAACGACGCCCGCGATGATCACTGGTATCGTAGTG
>JAUWJN010000147.1 GCA_030607655.1 bacterium | reverse complement strand
TGAACACCTCTTAATACTGCCTCAATCAACCCGTAACCCACGCCATACAGTTCGCGGTGATACAGACCGACCCCGCCGACTATCAGTCCGCCGAGGACAGGCAGAAGGTAAGGCGGAACAGGTATCTTCTCGAAGCCGTCTTCGGCCCAGTAAATGATGATGGTGAGGACTATGCCGACCAGGGCGGCGAACAGACCCAACAGCATAAATAGGGGCAACTCAGTGAAGGTAGCCAAGCCGTACTCAGGCACCAGGAAAGCGGGCACATCGCCGAAGACCACCCGCCCTACAGCGCTGGCCGCTACGGCCGCGGCCACGACCGGCGCAAAGGCCTCCGCCGTCCACTCCCCCAAAATTACCTCCAGAGCGAAGAAGGCACCCCCAATCGGCGCATTAAAGGTAGCGGCGATGCCACCAGCACCACCACACGCCACTAATGTACGGACTCGCCGGTCGGATAGATTTAGAAGCTGGCCCAAAGTGGAGCCCAAGGCGGCCCCAATCTGGGCAATCGGGCCTTCCCGGCCAGCCGAACCGCCTGAGCCTAGGCATATGGCACAGGCCAGAGGCTTGAGGATAACTACTCGGGGGCGGATGCGGCCTCCACGGTAGGCCACCGCTTCCATCACCTCAGGCACGCCGCTGCCTCTAACCTCTCGCGCTAAGAAGTAGACAATAGGACCGACGATGGCCCCGCCTAATGCCGGTAGAACTATGACATAGTAGTGGCCCATAAATCCCAGCACCACAGCGCCATAATTAAAGAATATACCGGTGAAGGCACTTATAAGCCAGCGGAAGAGCACGGCGCCTGCGCCGGAAGCTAATCCCACAGTTATGCCCAAGATCAACAGTGCCGACTGTTGGGTCATGCGGGACCGCCCCAATAGCCGCCGGCCGCTAGCGGCTAGCCGGCCGACCAGTCCCTTGGGTGCAGAACTCGATACCTTTGTATCCTCCATATCTGGTACCTTCTGATGAATATGCTTAAGGGGGAAAAAGCACATATATTATGGCAAGCAGCGGCTCCCCAGTAGGTAGCCGCTGCTCAATTCTATTCGAGCCGCCGGTAAGCGACTAGGTGCCGATTTCCGGCTCGATGAGGCCGTAGTCATCATCGTGCCGGCGGTAGACGACGTTAATCTGCTCGCTTTCGCTATTAAAGAACATAAAGAAGCTATGCCCTAGTAGTTCCATCTGTAGCGCGGCTTCTTCCGGCGACATTGGCTTGAGGGCATGACTCTTAGTCTTGACTATCCTGATCTCCTCAGGTGGCTCATCGGGCAAGGCCGGCGGCTCCTCAACCATTGCCGCCTCACTGGCAGCCATCTTACGTGGCGTCTGCCGGCTCTTGCTCTGGAGCCTATCCTGGTATCTGCGCAACTGACGTTCCACGCGGTCCAGAGCTTTATCAAAGCTGGATAGCAACTCAGCGGAGTGTTCCTCACCCCGGATTAGAGCGCCATCAGCATCCACCGTTATCTCTACGATTTGCCAGTTGCGCTGCTGGGAGACCACCACCTTGACATCATTTATGCGGTTGAAGAACTTAGAAAGAGCCTGGAGTCGGGAATCGGCGTGGCGACGGAAATCCGCACTAACTGCGTCGGTGCGAAACTGATAAATAACTTGCATACCCTGACAATTCCTCCCTCGTCTGACGCACACATGCCTGCCCTCTTACCACAGGCCCTACTGCGAGAGATGCCTGGCTACCGCCCGGGGTAAGCAAACAAATGATGTTGTCAGCGGGATAGGGTTAGTGCTCGCTACCAGTGCCAGTCTGACTCTTCTTCAGCAGCCTCACTGGAGGCCGTATCAGCAGCCTCACTGGAGGCCGTATCAACAGCCTCACTGGAGGCCGTATCAGCAGCCTCACTGGAGGCCGTATCAACAGCCTCACTGGAGGCCGTATCAACAGCCTCACTGGAGGCCGTATCAACAGCCTCACTGGAGGCCGTATCCGAGGCCATACCTCCTAGCCGCACCACATTCTCAGCCTGAGGTCCTCGCTCGCCCTCCACAATATCAAACTCCACGCTTTCACCGTCTTCGAGGATCTTGTAGCCCTCCATTTGAATGGCCGAGTAGTGGACGAATACGTCCTCCTCCCCCTCCCGCTCGATGAAGCCGTAACCCTTGCGAGGATCAAACCACTTCACGCGCCCGTGTAACCGCAAAGCTTCTTCCTCCTGGAAATGACACAATACTGTAAACCAGTGTTATGATTGTATTACAATCGGCTGGTTATGTCAACTAGTCGGTCGTTACTGCCTAAGGTTTCAATCCAGCGATGGACTACCGCGGCCCAGCGCTGCTTCACGCGAACCAGAGCCTCAGCATGCCAGAAAAAGCCCTCCCCCGCCTCCAGGGCCTCGGCCATAGTATCAGCAAAGGCCCGGGCGAGGTCGGTGGCCACATTGACTTTGCGAATGCCTAGCTGCACCACCTGGCGGACCTGGTCAGGATCCCGGCCAGTGGCGCCATGCAGCACCAGGGGCACCGCCACGCGGCGGTGAATTTCGGCCAGCCGGTCGAAGTCCAACATCGGCAGGCCGGGACTGCGCCCGTGCGCGGTGCCGATACTGATCGCCAGAGCATCCACTCCGGTGACGTGGGCAAAGTGCTCAGCCGCAGCGGGATCGGTGAGGTGCGACTCGCTGCGGATGCTACCATTATTGTCGGCCTCAGTAGTCGCTTCGGGGAATCCCACATAGCCAATTTCGGCTTCCACGGTAGCCCCGGTTTTTCGCGCTAGTTCTACGATACTGCGCGTCACCTGGATATTCTCCTCATCAGGCCGGGCCGAATAATCAATCATTACCGAGGGAAAGCCGGCCGCCAGAGCCGCCTGTACCTGGGCCGGATCACGACTGTGGTCCAGGTGCAAGCAAACCGGGATATGATAGTTGCGGGCCAGCGTACTGACAATCTGGACAGTATTGGGCAGGCCAAATACCGGCTCTTCTTTGGGACCCAGCATCACGATGACCGGGGAGTTATCCTCGGCGGCCGCCGCCATAATGGCGTCGGCAGTTTCGGCATTGCACATCGTGAAAGCCCCGACCGCATAGCCCTGGGCATCCGCCGGACCCAAGACTTCTCGCAAAGTGACCAACGGTTCATTCATAACACGGTTATCCTTATCCATACAGATTAGCGGGGGAAGTTCAGATCCGAACTTATGCCTGGTCCCTCAGCCGATAGACCAGCCTCTTCCAAGGCCTTCGCGCGCACCTCATTGCAGCGCCGGAAGTAATCTTCGCGGCGCTCCAGGCCAAACTCATCAATGAGAGCCTCAATATCTAACCCCTCGCGCTCGCTGCCGATGGCATAACAGGCCTCTTGGGTTACATAGTCAAAGCTGACATCAGTACCATATTTCTCAAGCATGTCATCCATCTTATCCCAGTTATGGTCCATATGCAACAGGCGACGACTGAGATTGATGCGATGGGCGATTATCGCCTCGTAGGTAGACAGTTCCAACTGGCGGCCGGTCAAGTCTACTATCTGACCCAGCTCGGCACCAATAGCCGAAACTAGATAGCAGCCCAGCTCATAGGCCCAGGCGCGCACCTGCATCCCGCCCCGATACATTGACGAGAAGAAGATTACCTCCGCGCCATTTTCTTTCAGGCCGGTCATTATGTCGCGGAAGTTGAGGTCAAAGCAGATACACATACCAATCTTGCCAAAATCGGTTTCCAATACTGACGCTTCAGTGCCCGGCATAATGCCATTTTCAATCTCACCGATGGTAGGGTGGACTTTGTGATATACGCCGGCAATCTCTCCCTGCCGGTCGATCAACACCGCCGCGTTGTACAGCGTATCCCCATCGCGCTCCCATAGCGGCCAGATAATGTACATCCCCAGCTTCTTGGCCTCGGCCATCATGCGCGCCGTAGTGGAGCCGGGCAATTGCTCGGCAGCCTGGGCCAGTCTGCCCTCCTCATTCCAAGGCACATGCATATGGGGATAGACTTCCGGGAAGGCCACAATATCAGCGCCGAATTGGCAGGCTCGCCAGGCGAAGCGGGCAGCCTCGTCCAATAGTTTGTCCATGTCATTGTCGGACGATATTGTGGGCCGATAAGAAACGCTGGCGACGGTTACATAACGAGACATAAACCTGGCCCTCCTCATAAACACTAAAATCTGCCCCTGAACGAAGTTTCCTTACGCGTCTTTCGTCCACCTTCTCCCCCACAGTTGACTCCCCTACGAGACTGTAAAATAGCGGGCCTCGACAAAGGAGTTATTCACATAGCGTAGAATACTACTGAGAATGTGACATTGAGTTGTCGGGGCAAAAATGCCCTGGCAGGACAAACCAAGGAGGCAATGCTATGAGTCAAAAGGTGATAGTGCGAAGACTGGCGGACATGGAGGTGCCGCTTGCTGAAACCTGTGGTGAGAGCCGGCGGTTGATTACCGCGGCGGATGAGACCGTGGCTGGGCTACATGTGGTACACATTGTTGATGCCCTACCTCACTACCACGACCACACCGCCGAGATTTACTATATCCTAAGCGGCGTGGGCCGGATGCGCGTGGGCGACGAGGTCTTTGAAGTGGAGCCCGGCACCGCTATTTACATTCCCCCGGGCATGGTTCACGCCAGCAAGGGTGACTTTGTGACCGTGGTAGTCTGCGTGCCCCCGTTCGACCCTGATGACCAGTTTGTGGTGGAAGAGGTGGAAGAAGCCCCGGAGTCCGAATAGAGCTACCGCTGCCTCGGGGTAAATCTGGTGTGTCAGCGCCTTAACTAACTTCATTAGACTTGCCCTAGTCGTGATAAATCTTCCCACTAAGAAAAGAGTGATGTGCTGATGAAACTGATGATGTTTGCCAAAATGTTGCAGGAATATCCTTTGGAGAAGACTGCCCAGATTATGAAGGACATGGGCTTGGACGGCGTAGACTTGACGGTGCGCGAGGGCGGCTACATCGAGCCCACTGACGTAGTCGCGGCCCTTCCGCCAGCTATTGAGGCAATTAGCCAGTATGGACTGGAAGTACCTATGCTCACCACGAATGTCGTCTCGGCCGAGGATGAATACGCCGAAGATACGTTTGCTACCGCGGCGCAATGCGGCGTTAAGTGGCTGAAGTTGGGCTATTGGCACTACCAAGAATTTGGCAGCCTAGAGAAACAAATCCTGGCCGCTCGCGCCCGGATGATTGATCTGGAGGCTCTAGCCCGGCAATATGGCATCTGGGCGGGAATCCACATTCATTCGGGTGACTACTTGAGTGCCGAGGCGACTGTGGTCTACGAAATCCTCCAAGGACGAGACCCGCGTTATGTAGGCGCCTATATTGACCCGGGCCACATGGTCGTGGAGGGGGCCCGGTCGGGCTGGAAGATGGGGATTGATCTGCTGGCGCCGTATATCCAGCTCGTCGCCGTCAAGGATATGATGTGGCTGCACAAGCCAACGGCTGAGAATCCCAAAAATTACGAGCTGAAACTGGTGCCGCTGGCCGAAGGGATGGTACCCTGGCCAGAGGTATTCGCGCTGCTGCATCAAATCGGCTTTGACGGCGGGATCAGCATTCACAGTGAGTACGGGAATTATATGGACACCGAGGAGATTGTCGCCCAGACTCGTAGGGACATAGAATACCTTAAGCCCTTACTGGAAAAACACTGGCCCCATTGAAGGTAATATATGGGGCTAGGGGAAACAGCCGCGAAGTCATACCAACAAGTGGACGACCATACTCTGAAGGAGAGAACTACAAATGGCCAAGTCATTACGTGTAGGACTAATCGGCGCCGGTGGTATCGCGCAATCCCATATGGACGCGTGGCAGAAATGCCCCGATGCCCAGGTGGTAGCCATTGCCGACATAAGTAAGAAAGCCCGGGGAACCACAGCCGAGCCTTTCGATGTGCCCCGGGAGAACCTATTTGAAGACTACCACCAGATGCTGAGGAAAGTTGAACTGGACGCAGTGGACATCTGCACTCCCAGTGCCCTGCACCATCCGCCGACCATCGCGGCCTTCAAGGCCGGCTGTCACGTGCTGGTGGAGAAGCCGGTGGCCATTTCGGCCCGCCAGTGCGAGCAGATGATTGAGGCCGGGCACCAGGCTAAGAAGCTGCTGATGGTGGGCCAGGTGCTGCGGGTCTATCCCCAGGGACTGGCGATGAAGCGGTGGGTGGATGATGGCTTAGTCGGTGACATCTACTGGGCCCGAGCTACCTACCTGCGCTCGCGCGGCGTGCCCACCAAGCCATCTTTTATTGACCTAGAGACCGCCGGTGGCGGGCCGTGTTACGATGTCGGGGTCCACGCCCTGGATTTGTGCCTCTATCTGATGGGCTTCCCCGAACCGGTATCTGTAAGCGCCGCGACCTACCTGGAGATTGCCAACAAGCCTTCGCTGATGGCTCACAACCACAGGAAGTACACGGTTCTGGAGGACTTTGCCGTGGCCTTCATCCGCCTTGCTAATGGCGCGACGATATCTCTAGAGGCCGGCTGGGCACAGAACCTCGCGGAAGAGACGTTCAACTGCATATTGACCGGCACTAAGGGTGGTATGGAGTATGCTCCGCTTACCCTCGTCCAGGAGTACAGTGGCCTGGTTATGAACAGCACCCCGCAGGTAAATCCGTGGAAGCCGACGATTGAGGGGATGCCCGAGCAGATTCGTCTCTTTGCCGAGGCCATCCGCAGCGGCGGGCCCTCACCGGTTCCCG
>JAUWJN010000136.1 GCA_030607655.1 bacterium | reverse complement strand
GCATAACTCATACCTATACTTTTGGCAGTCTCAACCATGTAACTCCCATATTTGTCTAGCCCAGGTATGCCATTCACCTCCAATACATACAACCTTCCACGGCTCATGATTATGTCTACTCTACAAATATCCTTCATTTCTAAGGAATCAAAGGTGTTGGCAGCTATTTCATTTAATCTATCTATTAACAATTCTTCCTCCACGGGTTTGAACAATACCTTATCTCTATCTTTTAGTTGCTGGGTCACCAGCCCTATTTTTTGGGGAACATTGACTAACAATTCAACAGGCATCATTATTTTTTTCTGATTCCCAACTATTCCCACCGTAAATTCTCTTCCCAGTAAAATAAATTCTTCCACCAGTGCTGGTTGCTTAAAATTATTAACAACATAACATACTCTTTCTTGTAGTTTGCGGTGATTATAAACTATAGATTTTTCGGTTATGCCCCGACTACTGCCTTCTTGAACTGGTTTAACAATCAAAGGATACCTAAGGTCAGTGTCAAGAGCATTATCACCCTCGATTAGCTGAAAGCCAGGGGTGGGTATACCTCTTTCCTTTAGGCAGGCCTTACATTTATCCTTGCGTAAGGCCCGTTCTAAAGCGTTGCCATTGCTACCAATGTAAGGTAGGCCTATCTGTTCAAGTACATCGGGAATTCTTTTGTTATCTTTCGTATAACATACCCGAGGGAAAACAATATCGGGCTTAATCACACTTAGCGTAGAAGCCACATTTTCTTCCTCTTCAACAAAAGAACGAGAAACGGTATGCCCTTCTGTACTAAGCGCGTCTTCTATCATATCCATTACGGCGGGATCACCGCCGCCATATAGTTCCCACGAATCTGAACTTAATAAGTGTATGTGCATTTTGTTGTTCCCGTGTTTATCCACAATTTATTTCTCCCTAGCCCTAGGCTATTGTGGTAAAGTTATGTCTCTTTCTGCATGTGGGACTGTCCCCTAAGCTAACGATTAGGTTACAGTGACCTATCGGCTTGCGACAGAGAGGCCACTAAGGATATTGTGCTGCCGATGCGCTCCTAAGGGCTAGGCAGGGGAACTATTCAGCCTTTTCTATTTTTACTGCGGTCCCCAAGGCTACGGATTTGAAGACAGTCGGATCGCCGTCAATCTTGCCCAATACTGTGACCGGACTGGCCGGACGTATCTCATCTCCGCTGCTCATTGGCGTGGGCCCGAAGAAGATGCAGAACGCCGACCCCGGCGGCCAGTAACCTAAGTCACCCAGTTCCACGACTTCCTGCGGCTTCTCATTCTCGGCACTCACAGGGATACCGAAGTATATCTCATCCCCCCAGGTCTGCGCTGCGGCTTCAAGAGGCAGGGCCTCCCAGATAAAATCAGCAGTCTTGGTATCATTTAGCTCGGCGGCAACACTTACATCGCTCGCCGTAATCTGAATACGTTTTGCCATTAGCTTTCTCCTTTGACAGCCGAGGGCCTTACGGCCGCAAGTCGTACATAACGACCCCAGCTAGGGGTTTGGGATAGAAGTAAGTTCCCTTTTGCGGCATTTGATCGTCTGATGTGGCGATGGCCATTACGTCCTCGACCTGAGGCGGATTGATCAAGATGGCCAGCGCCGATTCTCCCGAGTCAACTGTCCTAAGCGCTTCCGCAGCGCTCTTGGTGAAGAATATATTGTTCTGACTCTCGGCGTAGCGCCCGCTGAGGCCAAGCAGCTTGTCAATCATAATGTGATGTAGAACAGCCAGGTCCAGATTCCGCCACGCTGCCGAGCGGTCAGGCATAAAATTGCCCACCTCGGGTGCGCCCCGGGGTGCAGTCAGCAGCGATATTTTGTTCTCACCGGTGTAAATGCCGAATATATGACTATTCTTACCGACCTCGCGCATCTCCTCTATCATTGCCCGCAATACCGTACGGCGCTGCGTCGGCTCTTTGGTCAGCGCTCGCTCACTGACCGTGAAGATGCCGCCGCCCAGGTCCTCCAGGTACTTGAACGAGGCGACCGGTAGTTCCCTTATCAATCGGTGCGAAGGCAGGATAGTCAGCGCGCCGGCGTCCACGTTACACAGAAGCATAGTAGTGTGTTCCCAGGGTGCTGGGGACAGGAGACCGTGCTCGTCCCGCATCTCATCACGATAGGCGAGCGCCGCTTGGTAGCGGTGATGGCCGTCGGCGATAATGATTTGCTTGTCCGCCAGCGCCGCACTAATTGCCGCCAGCGTCTCCGGTGAGGTTATGCACCACATACGGTGCACTACACCGTCGTCATCGGTAACCTCAAATAAAGGTACCGGGGGCAAAGCGGATGCTATCAGATTGGCATCTGTGCGGCTGGGGTCCGAGAACAGACCGAAGATTTGGCTGAAGGTACATTGGCAGGCCCGCATAAGCGACAGGCGCTCGGTTTTAACCACTGGCCGTATTTGCTCGTGGGGTAGTATCACCTTCTCGTCGTAGTCGTGAAGCTTGACCGCCGCGATGTAACCACGGCGCTTAGTTTGCCCTTCCAACGGGGCCTCATAATCCTGCTCGTATACATAAACCGCGGGCGCTTCTTCCTGAATTAATATGCCCTCATCCCGCCAATGGTTCAAATCATCCGCTACCTGTGGATACCGGGATAAGTAGGCATCGGACACCAGCGAGGGCTGGCCCAGGGTGAGGCGGACGATATTGTATGGACTGCGCGCACAGTAGTCGGCCCACTGGGCTTCGTTAATGACATCGTACGGCGGCGCGAGTACACTCGCGATATTTTTTACCTTTTGCGGGTTGTAGCGCCAGCCACGAAAAGGTTGAACTGTGGCCATAGTAACGTCCTATCTGTTGGTTATGCTGGCCATAGTAATTGGTGGGGTGTAGCCTGTCCGTAGGAGGTAGAATAGCAGCAATTCAAGTTCAGACGAATGTACTTGGCAACACTCTGCCACCGATCCGCTCCCCATATATGGAGAACAGAGCAAGTAATCCCCTGCCCGCTGGGTATGTTGCGCAGAATGCTGTAATTCACACAAACTGGCTCAGGTGTTGCCGGCCCTTGATGAAACCTTCCTCGCGGCCCCAGGCGCGGTCTTCATGCTCGATGCTCAGTACCCCATCGTAGCCGTTATCCCGCAGTCGGCTGATATATATTCCCCAATCTATCTCGCCGAAGCCAGGAATTACAAACCGCCACCAGCCATCGCTCTTATTGCCGGTATAGGCTAGCTGGTGGGCCAGGATCTCGGTATCTTTCGCGTGGGTGTGGAAGATTCTATCGGCAAACTTCTCTACCGCCGCCAGATAGTCTATGTCCTGCACCACCAGGTGGGAAGGATCAAAGTTCAGCCCCATATTCTCGTCAGGCACCATTTCAAATAGCATATCCCACTGGCCCAAGTGCATAATATTCGTAGCATACCAGTTCTCCAGGGCTATTTTTATACCGGCGTCGGCTGCCTGCGCACAGAGCTGGCGCAGAAACGGTGCCGCCAGTTGTTCCAGAGCCTCCTCCCGGCTCATCCCTGGCGGCGGCAGCCCCGCGTTGCAGCACAGCACGTCCGTACCCGCCTGCTGGCAAGCTGCCACCAGACTAAGCATCCATTGCTGGTTGTGTTCCCGCTCGGCCTGGTCGGCGGCAGTAATATCAATATATCCGGCCAGGCTGCTAATGGACAAACCTGCCTCACGGATGTCCGCCGCCCAACTTTCGGTTCTGTTTATGTCAAAGTGCTGACAATCCTCAGTGGCCCATACTTCCAGCCACTCAAACCCGGCCTGACTCGCAAAGCTAATCACCGTCTCCAGACCATCCTTAAGAAAGGGAGCGGTTAACATTCCTACGTACATAGTATCTTCCTCCTTTGGTAACTACGATAGTCGGTTGTAGGGCCGGAAGTTGGTAACAACTTCCGGCCGTCGTTTTGTATCCACGCCAATGCCACCCCTGGGCGGATGATCCTGCGGACATCCGCCCCTACATTTCAGTGAGACTATAGAGACTATTGCCGCCACGCCATGAGCATTTTGATGATCTGCGAGGCCGTGAAGCTGAGTAATCGGCGCGCGGTCTGCGGCTCCATAGCCTCCGCCAAACTGATGGGGCCATTCACACAGGAGAACAAAGCCGTGAACCCCTGCTGGTATAACTCGACTGCCTCCGGGTCAACGCTGCCGCCGATGCCAATAACGGGAATGCCCAACTCCTGGCCTAGACGAGCCGGAGCACTGGGAGCTTTGCCGAAGGCGGTTTGTTTATCAATGCGGCCCTCGCCGGTGATTATCAGGTCAGCTCCCTGGACTTTTTCGCGTAATTCCACTACCTCGGTCACAATCTCTACGCCTGGCTCCAACGAAGCATCCGCGAAGGCTAGTAAGCCGGCCCCCAGCCCGCCGGCCGCCCCAGCTCCCGGTATTTCGGCTACTGATTTGCCTAGCTGTTCCGCCAGGATGCTAGCGTAATGCCGCAGGCCCGCCTCAAGCTCTTTTACTTGGTCACCAGTAGCGCCCTTCTGGGGCGCATATACATAGGCGGCCCCCTGGGGACCATACAGTGGATTATCAACATCACAGGCTACCCGCACTTGACACTCGGCTAGTTGGCTATCCAACCCGGAGATATCAATATGGGCAATGTCTTTGAGGCGTCCACCGCTAACTCGGGGTATCAGTTGGCCTTCTTTGTCCAGCATCTGGACGCCCAGAGCTTGCGCCATCCCTGCCCCGCCGTCATTGGTAGCGCTGCCGCCGATGCCGACGATTAACTGCTGGCAGCCCTGATCTAAGGCTGCCTTTATCAACTGACCAGTGCCGTAGGTAGTAGTACGCAGCGGATCGCGCTGCTCCTCGGGGACCAGCGGCAGCCCTGAGGCCGCGGCCATCTCGATAACTGCCGTCTCGCCGTCCCCAAGGATACCAAAGACAGCCGTAAGGGAATCGCCCAGCGGCCCTTCTACCTCCACACTGATAAACTTGCCGCCGGTGGCCTGCACCAGAGCGTCCACGGTTCCCTCGCCGCCGTCGGCCAGGGGCACCGATATTACCTCGATCTGGCTGTCAGCCGCTGCAATGCCCTCCGCCAAGGCAGTGCAGACCTCTGGGGCTGACAGACAGCCCTTGAATGAATCAGGTGCTACTACTATCTTCACTTTATTCGTGTCCGTATGTAGGGGCGGAAGTTGCTAACAACTTCCGCCCGCCGTTTTCTGCCGTCGTCTGTTATTGTCTGTCGTTGTCTGCTGTTCTCTGTCGTTACTACAGTTCCGCCCACATCCGGCGGAAGGTACGTTTGGTCTGGGCGACTATGAGGTCGGGGTCCTCATCGCCGACGGGTTTTACCTCAAAGCTGACGATCGGCTTGCTAGTGGGGACTTCAGACTGGAAGTACCCCACGTAGATGAGGCTCTCCATATACTCACGCAGCTCAGCCACATCATTCTCGCTGCCCGGATAGCCAAAGCGGGGATGCATATCCCCATAGGCTGGGTCCTCAGTGTCGGCCATCATGCAGTTGCCCGCGTGGGCGTGAATAAGATATTCACTGGCCTGGCTGAGGCACTCGCTGGGCGATTCGTGCAATAACGGCAGGTGAGAGAGGTCAATAAGCAGGCCGAAGTTATCCACCTGTTGGCGCACGCGCTCGGCCAACTCAACGGCGCGAGGTGTTGGCCCGATGAGGCACTTTTTGTCAATCGTATCGTCAAAGGCCTCCAGGGAAATCCAGCAAAGATAGTCGTCCGCCTTGCTCTGGGCGTACCTGCACAGTTCAACCAGCGTGTCTACCAGCAGGTCCATCTCCTTACTGCGTTGGTCATCATTGTCCGGGTCGGGGCCGCTAAGCACCGCGGTGATCTTAGCATCCAGTTCATAAGCCGCATCAATGGACTTCTTCACGTCATCCACAGCAGTTTGACGGCCCTGGTCATCGGGGTCATTAAGGCTCAGCTTGCCGCCCAACAAGTTAGGCTGGGCAGCCAAACCGTAGGTGATACCGCTTTGCTCAGCGATAGCCCGCAATTCGTCGTGCACACCGGGCTGCGCCACCCGCTTAATCTCCAGAACATCAAAGAAGTCGTCGGCGGCTAACTTCCGAATAGTCTCTTGAACCGCCGGCGGTTCGGTTGCCTGCGGGTAAGCCATAAAGTGGATCAATCCTATGTCCATCAACTGTCGCCACGACTGTGTCATTATAATTACCCTCCTCAGGTAGATAATTGATTAGTAATATCCTTATACGAAATAAACTGCTTATAATGCTATGTCCAGTACGGTCAGTGACTTAGCTGGGAGGGTATGGTGCACTCTCCCTCCCTCTATGGAAATTTCTACTTCGCGCGGCTGTACCCTCTCTGGCTCTTCAAAAGTGTTGTGGTCGCGGATGTCGTCCGAAATTAGTATGCGCCCGGCTGCTTCACTGGTGGCCCGATGCTCTGTAGATTCCGCGGCCCAAGTGTTCAGCAAAACTACCGTAGATATTCCGCTCAATGTTGCTGATCTCGTTATCGGCCCCAACTTTGAGCTGGCCGTTCATAGTCAGTTGCCTCTCCTAGAAGCCCATATCGCGCGCCATCTCGCCCGTGGCCTTGACCCAAGCGTGCTGCGGGTCATCGCGGGGCGCCATCCGCCGATCAGTAAATCCGGCCATCATCCATAGATAATACAGTTGATACCCGGGCGCGGCGGCCACCGGATGATAACCTCCTGGTATCAGGACAGTATCCTCATTCTCAACGGCGTACGTCTCATCCAGACTGCGATCATCGGTATTTATGCGCTGAATACCAAAGCCCTGGGCCGGATTGGTGCGGAAGTGATAGATTTCCTCCATATTCACCTCAAAGGGGTAATTGTCCTCCTCGTGTTTATGAGGGGGATAGCTTGACCAGTTGCCTGGCGGATTGAAGGTTTCACCGATGAGCAGCCGCTGGGCCTGTGGGACATTAGCGCCAATGATATTATGT
>JAUWJN010000135.1 GCA_030607655.1 bacterium | reverse complement strand
GGCGAGAGCTGGGAGTTGGATAGCCAGGTGTAGTGGACAGTGGACAGGGGGTCAGGGATGCAGGGATTCAGGGAGACAGGGAACGACAGCAATGACAGCAAGGGCAGCAACGGCAGGCGAAGGCCTGCATTACGCCGGGTTCCCCAGGCACCAGATGCCTGTGCCACCGACGAAGTGATAGGACAGGCGAGACGCCTGTCCTACCGGCGAGGCCCATAACTAAGGAGATTCAAGATGGCGCAGCGAGTACACCCGATTACAAAGGTCAACCTGTACGAGCCAGGGCGCGAGTACCAGGTCAAATATGACGGTTTTGGGCAGAATGACGTGCTGGCTGACCTGGTTCACTCCGGTCGCGTCACCGTCCAGCCCACCGATCCGAAGGACCTGGGCCTGCCCGGCCTGGGCCGCACGGGTCTACAAGTGCCTTCAGGAATGCTGGTGGATGATCCGGAGATAAATTGCATCGTCGCCCGCCCGTTCCTGGATACCACCCAGCACATCGGCCTGGGCCATTTTACCCCCTATAAGGGCTACTGGGTAAGCCTGCCCAACCGGGGGTTGGCCGGGGAAGTCCAGCTCTTCCAGTACGATGGCACCGCCAATCAGATTACCGGCGCGATGAGCAATTTTGCTCTGCCGACGAATCCTATCTTCGCGCTGTCGCTGTACCGGGCTGACCCGCCCGCCGACCACAACTGGAATCAAGCAGCACCCTATACCGAGATTCATTTTGGCATCTGCGAACATGATGAGTGGGCGCTCAGTATCCCCTATGGCGGGCCGATGTGCGTGATACGGCGCTGGGAGGGCCAGTGGTATAAAGCGCCTGAGTCGGAGAAATCGGTGAAGGTGCCGACGCTGGAGGGCTTCAGCGCCGGGCAGAGGCTGATACTGTGGATTGCCCTCTGGCGCGGGAAACTGGTGATATCTACCGATGGGTTTGCTAAAGATATTTGGGTCTATGAAGTCCCGGGCTGGGAGATTAGAGTCAAGCAGGGCAAGGTGGCGGGGTGGCACAACGCGGGGCAGTTTATGTTCTCGTTCTTCCCGATAAAAATGCCGACCGCGGTGCTGGACAGCCTGCCGGTAGAGACCGGCTACGAGACCCAGAGCAGTAGCGGGGAGATGATACTTAATTATCGGCATTTGCCGGTAATTGACGACAGCGGCAATCCGCTCCATGAAGCGGTAGTAACTGATACCACTGAGGAGCGGACGGATTTAACCGACACGCAGCGGGCCTGGCAGGCGACGCTGGAACCGTATCTGTATCATCAAACCGCGGTAGGCATAGACCCCGAGACGATGCTGCCGGTGGACTTTGAGACGATGGTCTCGCCGCAGCTTTTCAGCGTGACAATGGCTCAGTATCCACAGGTGGATGAGCTGGAGGCGCTGGAGTATGCGGATATCGCGGCTGATGTGAAGGCGGCGGCCGGCGACCATTCCGACCGCCTGCGCGGGGTCAAGTATACCCTCTCGCTGGACAATCAACTGGGTCAGTATGCCAACCTGGAGGAGTATCGGCGGGTTAAGATGGAGCTGGGCTGGAAGATGAGCGATGACTCGGAGCTGCGTGCCGCCGTCTTGGATGGATATGTAATAGCCCCGCCGCCGACGGTGCTGGGTGGTGGGGAGGCCCAACTGAATGTAACCGCGCTGGATAGCATCCTGCGGCTGCAAGACGAGAAGTGTGACGGGCGAGTGGCGATATTTGACAACTGGCCGGTGGTGGACGTGTTTCACTGGGTGCTGGACCGCTGCGGAATTCCCCGCAGCCAACAATCTCTAGAGGACACCGGCGTGCGCTTGACCGCCGGGGAGCCGGAGAAGCCTTTGTGGCTGCCGGAGCCGGGCCGCTCGTGGCTGGAGTTTCTGGAAGAAGTCGCCCAGTTTGACTATGGCGCGGCCGTATTCTTTGATGCCCAAGGGAATTTTGTCAAGGGCTGCCCGCATTGCCGCCAGGCGCGAACTGCTAGCAATGTCACGCAGCATGACGGCTCGGCCGAGGGCGCATGTAGCTCGGAAGTATCCTGGTATCTGTACACTCGGCCTACTGAGATAGAGGACCCTACCCAGCCCGGAGAAATCCTGGCGCTGCGCAAGCCGCGGCTCAGCCTGTCAGCCCGTGACTATGTCAATTATGTGGCCGTCTGCGGCGTGGCCCAAGATGGTGGGCCTATCCGCTCGGTGGTCTACGACCCGGCTTCGCTGTATGACGCCACCTCCGACCGCTTTGTAGGCTGGCGGAAGATGGAAGTGCGGGCGCTAGAGAATTACACCACCCAGGCCGAGGCTAACCGTCTGGCCCAGCAGATTTTTGCCGACCGCTCCCGCCGGCCGGAGTTCATCCATATCGTTACGCCGCTGGAACCGCAGATGAATATTGGGCAGGTGCTGGCCGTGCGGGGTGGCGAGCAGGTGGGTGCCGAGGGCCAACTTTACCGTATCGTCTCGCTCCGGCATCGTCTAGAGCGTACTCCTGGTCGGGTCGCTATTACCAGTATTAAGGCCCGCTGGCTGGGCACTGAGGAGGTCTAAGCAATGTCGCAGGTAGCCACAATCCGTGAACAGATTGACCGCCAGATTAGACCCGGCCAGGCTCGGGCCGCCGCCGTGGCTAATCGGCTGCCTACCGCCTCAGTACTAGGCTCAACTAAGACAACAGTAGCTAACCGCTATGACTGGGACGACGAGACTAACCATCGCTACGGCCTGTACGGACGCAGCCGGTATGGGGCGGTAAGGTATCTGGGAGTCAGTTAGCAGGGAAGGACAGCAAAAACAGCAACGACAGCAAGGACAGCAACGGCAGATAACGGCATACATTTGTGCCGGAGGAGGGGCATCGTTGGGCCGAGCTATACGCCTCACCCCTGGCCCCTCTCCTTGCAGGAGAGGGGAAGAGCCCCAGAGAGCAGGGAGTTCAGAGCGGTCGTTGGGAGGGGCCGGTCGAGCGTCGCGCTTGCCCGCCAAAGCGGTCTTCCTGGCGAAGGCGGGAGGCCGGCCCGTCGTTACATCCTTGCCCCGAATTATATTGCCTCACCCCGGGCCCTCCCAATGGCAAGTGCGACAGACGGCGGGCGGAAGTTGTTCGCAACTTCCGCCCCTACAAACGACAACAGCATACGGGACCGGGTTCACGGCTCCACTGAGCTCGCCGAAGTCTGCGTTTAACTGGCCCGGCCTACCAATCTTGCCGTAGTCTCTGAATAGAAAGGGCCCCACAGCCAACCACCTTCTAAGTGTCAACTGTGAGGCCCTGGGGGAGGGCGGTTACGCCCTCCACAGTTAGGTAGTCACTTTGTTAATTCTGTTTGTTAATCGGCATATTTGAAGGCTAACTTTAGCTAATCAACTGGGCGCGTACCAGAGGTATGGTAGCAACTCCACAAAGGGGGCGTGTTTATGCCCACACAAACTGAACATTACTGACTGGCGGCCGGGGTAGTGACCGACGACTTCATCCAGCCCGACCATCAGAATCGTGTAGCTGAGACGCTGGACCAAGTAGTCGGCAATATCGTCAAGCAGATTCTGGCGGCCGGCGTCTATAACGGCTGGCTAATCCAGGAGGATAAAACGGTCACGGCGGGTTGGGGAATACTCAGCGGCTGCTGGTGTGCGACGGTCACCAATCAAGATATAACCAGTTTGCAGAATGGCGCCGTCAATTATATTTTCGCCCAGACTAACCAGCAGTCGGCCCCGCAGGGCAACGTAGATTTTGTGGCCCAACTCAGTCCCAGCGGGCCGCCGGGTAGTGTGTGTCTGGGTAGTATTGAGTTGGATGGGCAGGGCGATGTGGTCAGCATTGACAACGAGGAGGGTGCCACTCGGGGCTGTTTTCCACTGACGACCAACACCTTCAGCGGTAGCGGCACCATCGAGGCCGTCCCCGGTGGCGGTGAGGTGAGTTTCGTGGTCAATCACGCCGAGACGGGCAGCTTCGCAATTCCAGGAGCTATTGACTTTGCGGTCACCGGCGAGGCCTTCACGGTTACCTTGCGCCAGACCTATCAGGCCGACCGCTTTGAGGTAGTGGCGGTCAATGAGACCAGCTACCCGCAGGACCTTTGCTATACCTGGCAGCGGCAGGGCATCGTGCAAAGATATCCGTAAGCAACCGGGTGGGTCTGCAGCACCGATTCCACGTGCGGGGGAAGCCGTGGCGGCAGGAACAAGTAAGAGCGGTGCTGCCCCCTCTACCGGGGCCACTGTGTAAGCATCACCAGTTGGCCGCCGCCCAGACATTAGTAGTGCGCCGCGATGCGGGCCTGGGCGATTGTTTGATGATCCTGCCCACCCTGGAAGCACTCAAACAGCGGCATCCCCACCTGGGGATTATCTTTGCGGCACCGGCACCAATTGTCAAGTTATTGGCGGACTTGGCGGTAGTGGATGAGGCAGTGCCCCTGGAGGAAAGCGCTGAGCTGTCAGCACCGGAAGCAGTAACCGTTGACCTGAGCAACTATATGGAGCGCCACCCGCTATCGTGGACGGTGCCGCGTATTGATCTGGTCGGAACCGGCTTCGGCATCCGACCGGTGCCCCACGCCGCTCACTATGAAGCCCCGCCGGCGGCTAAAGATGCCGCCCGGCAGTGGTTGAGGCAACAGGGATGTGCCGGACACCGGCGACTGGGTATGGCGCTGCGCGGCATCTATGGGCACCGCAGTTGGCTGGTGCCGTATGTGTTTGAACTGGCTCACCGGTTCGCTGCAAACTATGGCGATGTGATAATCTTTGATGCGGATACTCAAGCTCCGCGCTGCCCGGCTGCTGAGGATACAACTTCAGCCGGGATAGTGGCTTCAGCGTATGGTCTGGGGCTGCCCACAGTAGCTGCCTTGCTCGCTGAGTGTGACGTGGCGGTGGTGCCCGATACCGGCCTGCTGCACCTGGCGGCCTGTGTGGGGACGCCATTTGTAGCTATATTCGGGGCGGTACCCCCGCACTTGCGACTCAATTACTATGAGAACTATCGCTGTCTGACGGCGGCACAGACGGTGAGCTGTGTGCCCTGCTGTGAGAGCTCCCGACATCTGCGCTGCCAATACGAATGTCTAGGGGCGATTACCGCGCAGCAGGTTATGGCGGCGGTGGAGGAGTTGCTGACCGCACACGCAGGCGCAGATGCCCATTGTGACAATGAATTAAGTTAGGAAATTGCATAATGGTGGGGATTCCTCAATCGGTGGCCGAGTTCGTCGCTGAGTCGCCCGGGGCACAATACCTGATTATGAGCCTGGCCGGCTTGCTGGGGGCGTTGGTCAATGTGGCCTTAGAGGGCAAGCCGATACTGCTGCCGCGAATTGAAGACCACCAGTTGCACCTGGGATTCGGGGGTAATCTGATTATCTGCATTACCGTGGCTCTGCTCGTGGACCACAACTTCCAGATGGCCTTCTTCGCCGCCCTGTGCGGCACGGTCACCCTGCGCAGCCTGAAGGCCAAACTGGAACGGGCATTTCGCGAGGAGATAGATAAACTGTATACGGAGGAGTAATAAATGAGTCCGCTAGCACTGTTGGTCGGCGTCATTGACGGCGGCTTTTTTGTCTGTCTTATTTTCACCTGGCTATTTCTGTGGCGGCGAGGGGTCAACGGCCCCTGTCAGTTGAGTGTGGGGCTGCTGGCTGCGGCCCAGCTCACGGAGGTGGCCCAGCGGTGGCCGCAAGGGCTGGTCCCGGCCTACCCCTGGATATGGGTGTGGCGGATGACATTCGGTTTCGTGTTTCTGTATATGATGGTCCACATCGGCTGGCTGATCGAAGCGGCACGGCGGCGGAGTGCCCTGGGCCAGCGGCGGTTCCAGCCGGCCTCCATCGTCCAGCTAGCCAGTCGGCCCGGCCGACCCCGTTCTCATCACTAGTTTGAGTCTCAAGAGTGTCGCGATTGTATTGAAGACCAACAATTACTCATAGTAAGGAGGTTGGGGATATGATTCACACCATCTCTTTCTGTCTGAAGGACCTGCTGGTGCCAGGGGTAGGAGCTCTGCTCATTGCTTTGCTGGCCAACCTGGCCCGCCTCTACATCAGGCGCCTTAAGGACGAGTGCCTGCGCCAGTTGCTGCTAGAACTGGTGGCAGCGGCGGAGCAAATTTATGGAGCGGGTAAGGGTACCGCCAAGCGTCGCTATGTGCTCCAACAGGCGCGGCGTCAGGGCTATGAGGTCAAGCGTGATCAAGTAGAAACCGCCGTGTTTACTATGAACAAGGAGGAGACAGTTAGATGAAAACATTACTTCTAACGGTTGTACTGTTGGTGCTGGTAGTGCCGGTGATGGCTGATAGCCTCTTTGATGAGCTAATTCCCGACGAGAGTAGTGTTGCGCTGATGATCGGGAAGGATGCCAACCTGAAGGCGAAGGCAGTAGCCAGTTGGGAACTGTTGGGGGTCAACGAACATAGCCTGTTCATTGACGTTTGGAACCTGGAGCCCGTGGGTGCCGGTCTATCCACGGATATACGGGAGACGTTACGTATAGGGGCGGGCTATGATGGGCAACGGGAAAGCCTGGTCGGCTATATCAGGCAAGTTATCACTTGGTAAGATGAAACGATACCTCCTTTCGACTTTGCTCAGAGCGGTGAGCCTGTCGAACCGCCGAGATAAACTAGTGAGCTGGATAGCGCGGAATATCTGGGCTGTCTGGGTGGGCTTTGTCATCGGAGGGAGTTTTGTGTGGCTCTTGTTTAGGGTGGTGAAGTGATAATGCCAACCGAACGGCAGGTGGCACTGCCTGAGTGCCTCCAGTATGTCCAGCAGGTGCCAGTGGCGCGGCGCATTCAGTCAGTGATTGTCCACCATACCTGGCGGCCTACCGCGGCCCAGTATCGAGGCATAGACACGGGGCGGGGTGGGCGCCGGTATCATACGGACGTTCGGGGCTGGTCGGATAATGGGTATCATATAATGATCGGCCCGCCGGGC
>JAUWJN010000073.1 GCA_030607655.1 bacterium | reverse complement strand
ATGCTAACTATCAAGTCCGACGACGTCCAGGGCCGAGTCCAGGCCTATGAGGCCATTGTCAAGGATGAGAACATCAAGGAGTCAGGGATTCCTGAGTCCTTCAAGATCCTGATCCGAGAAATGCAGAGCCTGGGATTAGACGTACAGGTAGCGGGGCACAATGGTCAAATAGTTGACCTGAGCAGCGATAGCGACAGCCTGTAGATCGCGCCCAGAAGCTCGCCCCTCCCGTAGCCCCGGCGCGGGGAGAAGACAGCCCAGTGAGCCAGACGGAAACCCATCAACATATTATGTTCGAAGGTGAGACAGTTGGCTAAGACTACCATCGATGTTGAGTCTATTACCATCGGCTTAGCGTCACCGGAGCAGATCCTATCCTGGTCGCACGGTGAGGTAAAAAAGCCGGAGACGATTAACTATCGGACTTATAAGCCCGAGGGAGATGGCTTGTTTTGCGAGCGCATCTTCGGTCCTACTAAGGACTGGGAGTGCCACTGCGGGAAGTACAAAAAGGTCAAGTTTAAGGGCATCATCTGTGACCGCTGTGGCGTGGAGGTGACGCGCCGGAAGGTACGCCGCGAACGGATGGGCCATATTGCGCTGGCCTCTCCGGTCTGTCATAGCTGGTACTTGAAGGGAGTTCCTAGCCCCATCAGCTTGCTATTAGATATGCCGGCGCGATTGTTGGAGGAGGTCGTTTACTTCGCCTCCTACATCGTTACCGAGGTTAATTATCAAAAGCTGGGAGACCATACCGATGATATTAGGTTAGCAGTTGAGGAGGAAAAGGAGGCCATCAAGCAGACCACTGACGAGGCCCTGACCCAGCTTCGCCAGCAATATGAGGAGCGGCTGCAGAAGCAGACGGAGACGTTGCCCACCGAGGAGGGGGATAAGGAACTGATTGGATCCAGTTACCCCGCCGACGCACTGCCCGACATTATGGACGAGCAGGAGTTGGAGAAGCATCTTCAGCAACGCCGAGAAGCAGCAGCTCAGCGTATGCAAGAGCTAGACGAGGGGGTAGCGCTGCTATTTGAATTGGCACCCAAACAGCTTATTTCGGAGTTGGAATACCGGCACCTGAATGCAGTTGCCGAGCTATGCCAACGACGGCTGAGTGGTAACTTTGAGGATCTATTCCGGGCCGGATTGGGCGCCGAGGCTATCCGTGACGTACTCGCCCAAGTAGACCTAGACGAGTTGGCCCACGAACTGCGCAAAGATATTGAGGAGCGCAGCGGCCCGCGCCGGGCGCGGGCCGTTAAGCGTTTGAAGGTAGTCGAGGCTTTTCGCAACTCCAAGAACCGTCCGGAGTGGATGATCTTAGAAGTCGTTCCCGTGTTGCCTCCTGAGCTACGTCCCATGGTGCAATTGGATGGCGGGCGCTTTGCTACTTCTGACTTGAATGACCTGTATCGCCGGGTAATCAACCGCAATAATCGGCTGCGACGAATAATGGAGATTAATGCGCCGCAGTCAATTGTCAACCACGAGCGGCGTCTGCTGCAAGAGGCAGTAGATGCGCTGATTGACAACAACCGGCGCAGCCGACCAGTGACGGGCACCAACCGGCGGGTGCTGAAGTCTTTAAGTGATATGCTCAAGGGCAAGCAGGGGCGCTTCCGTAAGAACCTGTTGGGCAAGCGGGTGGATTACTCGGGCCGGGCCGTGATTACAATTGGGCCTGAACTGAAGCTGCATCAATGTGGGTTGCCGCGGGAAATGGCCTTAGAGTTGTTCAAGCCCTTTGTAATGAACCGTTTGGTGGACAGTGGCCTTACTACCAATATTAAGACTGCCAAGCGAATAGTAGACCGGCGGCAGCCCGAGGTATGGGACGCCTTGGATCAGGTTATTGAGGGCCACCCGATACTACTCAATCGGGCGCCAACTTTGCACCGGCTCGGCATTCAGGCCTTCGAGCCAATCCTAATAGATAGTAAAGCTATCCAGCTTCACCCCCTGGTCTGCCAGGCTTTCAATGCCGACTTTGATGGCGACCAGATGGCGGTACACGTCCCGTTGTCAATGCAGGCTCAGGCCGAGGCGCGATTGTTGATGCTGGCGTCGGGAAATCTGTTCAAACCGACTGATGGTAGTCCCATTGCACAACCTTTGTATGACATCGTCATGGGTTGTTACTATATGAGCCAACAAAGTGAAAGCGCCGAGGCGATGGGGGCGGGCAAAATATTTGAGAGCCCCGAGGCAGCTATTAGTGCTTATGAGCATCGCAAGGTAGACTTACACGCGAACGTTAAAGTACGGGTGCCCCAGATTGTGGTCAAAGTAACCGATGCCAAGGGCAAAGAAGTCGAGGCGGACGAGCAGTTGGCGATTGAGTTGCGCCATGTAGTAGCAGTGGCGGTCGCTGACGAACATCCTGCCCACATGCGGAGCGTCAGCTTTAAGTTAACCAAGAAGATGATGGAAGAAGCGGAAAGTGGGCCATTAGCTGGCCACTTTCCGTTCACGACTGATAAGAGTGAGTGGATTCGGTACCGGACGGAGCACATTGCCATTAAGGGCTGCCACCAGGGCTGGTGCCCCGTGGGGAGCAACTTCACCATTTCTTTGGTACGTACGGTCATTGACACCACCATCGGACGAGTTGTGTTCAATTACTATTTGCCTTTGGACATACCTTATACTAACGACGTTCTAGACAAGGACGCGCTATCTAAGTTGGTGATGTTGTGCTACCGCGCCTACGGCCCGGAACGTACGGCCCAGTTGCTAGATGATATCAAGGACATGGGCTTTAAGTTCGCCACCCGCGCCGGGGTCAGTATATCCCTATCCGATACCGAGATTGAGACCAGCCGGGACCAGATCATCGCCGAGACTGAGAAGGAAGTCCAGCGGGTCAATAAGCTGGCCCAAGACGGCATCATCGCCGAAGATGAGCGTGAGCAACTGCTCTTGCAGTTGTGGCAAAAGGCGCGCGAGGACACCGTTACTGACATACTTAATAATATTGGCCCCTTCAACTCGCTCTGGATGATGGGCGATTCCGGGGCGCGAGCTAACCGCTCCCATATTTCCCAGATTGCCGGCATGCGTGGCCTGATGAGTGATCCGTTTGGGCGCTTAATTGAGGACCTACCCGTGCGCAGCAACTTCAATGAGGGCCTTAGTGTTCTGGAGTATTTTGTCTCTACCCATGGGGCCCGTAAGGGGCTGGCCGATACGGCCCTGCGTACGGCCGATGCTGGCTATTTGACCCGCCGGCTAGTGGACGTGGCCCAGGATGTAATCATCGCCGCGGAAGACTGCGGCACTACCGAGGGGGTGGAAGTCAGTCCGATGTACAGTTGGGAATTGTATTGTCCTAACTGTGGGGAGGAAGACCACCATCGCCAGGGCGTCTGCCAATACTGCGGTGAGCAACTACCCGTTCCTGAGCATGAAGTCATCCAGACCTTGGCGGAGCGCATCATCGGCCGCACGGCGGCGACGGATATACTTCATCCTGAAACCAGCGCGGTGCTAGTGCCCGGCGGCCAAGAAATTGATGGCCGAGCGGTCACCAAAATTATTGAGGCCGGCCTGAAGACTGTCACTATCCGCTCACCGTTGACCTGCGAGTTACCTAACGGCATCTGCGCGAAATGCTACGGGCGTGATCTGGCTCGGGGAGACAAAGTGGAGATAGGCACCAGCATCGGGATCATTGCGGCTCAGAGTATCGGTGAGCCGGGGACCCAGTTGACGATGAGGACCTTCCACACCGGCGGTGTGGCCGGGGAGTATATCACGGGGGTCGCCGATGTCAAGAAGCGCAAACAGCAGGCTCTGCGCAGTCTTAGTGAAGATGTTGATCATGGCCGGGTCTCGCTTGATGTGGTGGGAGCTGGGGGCCGCGCCCGCCACAAGGCGATCAGAGAGATGCTCAAGGTGCTGGAGAGCTCTATGCACGGCCTGTTGCGAGTAGTGGAACTGTTTGAGGCGCGCACCCCCAAAGGCCAGGCCATTACCGCGCAAGTTGATGGCGTAGTTGCCGAGATCGAGACCAAGGGCCTGCGCACTGTAGTGATTCACTCCAAGCAATCTATAGACGACGTTGACAGTATTCAGGGAGAGCGTTTAGCTGAAGCCATACGTGGCCCCGACGACAATCTATTGGCTAAGAAAGGCCAGAAGCTGCTGAAGAAGACACGGATGCGGCTGGAAAATGCCGGTATAACGCATGTGAAGATTAATCGGTCTCACCTGGTGCCGCATCGGGGGGAACTGTATGTGCGGGAGGGCACTCAGGTCAGGGCCGGCGACCCGCTTACCCGCGGGCCAGTAGACCCGCAGAATATCCTGGAGATGAAGGGCATGCGAGGGGTGCAGAACTACATACTGCGCGAGATACAGAAGGTCTACCAGGGACAAGGTGTCGCCATCAACGATAAGCACATTGAAGTCATTATTCGCCAGATGCTTAAGCGCCGTAAGATTATTGACCACGGCGACACACGCTTCTTACCGGGGGAGATTGTCGACAAATTCGATTTCGCCGACGAGAACGCTCGCGTGCGGGAGATAGGAGGGAGCGAAGCTACTGCCGAACCGGTATTATTGGGCATCACTCAGGCCTCATTAGCTACGGAAAGTTTCCTATCCGCAGCCAGTTTCCAGCGTACCACACGCGTGCTAACTGAAGCCGCCTGTGAGAATAAGCATGATGCTCTGGAGGGCCTCAAAGAGAATGTTATCATTGGCCGACTCATTCCCGCGGGTACTGGTATGCCGCAGCACCGGGACCAAGAGGTAGACTTCTCCGCGGACGTCCGCGAGCAGATGCCCGCCCCGCCGACGCCCGCCTTGGAAGAGAAGGACGCTATGCAGCAGTTGCTCGAAGACCTGGAAACCGCGCGCGAAGCGAGCACCGAGACCGGTATACTTGGCGAGGACAACGAGCAAGACAGCGGCTCGGAGAATGGTGAAGAAGACGAGTTGGCCGACGATGATGAGCAATAGAATATGTCGGCTTTCCGGCGGCGGGCTCCAGTGGTGCCAATAGTGCCTTGACAAACTTAGTGGTAAGCATTATACTTATGGGTGTTAGTGATAGCCAGTGCTGCGCCGAACAGTCCAATATCGCCAGAGGGGATATATAAGCAGGCAGCACCTTACCAGTATGTGTAAGTCCAGTGATCACTATGGAAGGAGGCGGGCCCTGATTAGCATACCTCCGATGATAACGTAGTCGCTTTTGCGTTTCGAGGTAGTTAGTACGGAAGCCCCTCCTACTGATAGTGAGGGGTTGTTTTTTGCCCTGCCGATAATAATTAACAGGGAGTGAAGTGGGTGCCTACTATTAACCAGTTAGTGCGCAAGGGACGCATCAAACGAGAAAAAAAGCCGAAGACGCCGGCGCTGAAGGTCGCGTGGAATGCTTTAAGGCGCAAGGGCAAAGAGGTGGACGGGGCTCCGCAGCGCCGAGGTGTCTGCACGCGAGTGTGGGCCCAGACGCCCAAAAAGCCTAACTCGGCTTTGCGCAAATGTACGCGGGTGCGGTTATTCAATCGCCAGGAGGTTACCGCTTATATTCCCGGGGAGGGTCACAATCTAGCCGAGCACTCGGTAGTATTGGTCCGCGGCGGGCGAGTTAAAGATTTGCCAGCGGTGAAATACCATATAGTCCGCGGCACACTGGACGCGGCGGGTGTGGAGGGTCGTCGCAGTGCCCGATCTAAGTACGGAAGCAAGAAACCCACGTAGTTAGCCGGCAAGCGGACCCGCGTCGCTAGGGCGGAATGGGCCGATTAACTTGCCGATTGTATACAGAGAAGGTGGATATAGGATGCCTAGAAAAGGGGCCGTAGCCGCTCGGAAGGTAGTACCCGACACCGTGTTTGACAGTGAGGTGGTGACCCGCTTCATTAACCGACTAATGGTGGATGGCAAGAAGCGCACCTCCGAGCGCATATTCTATGGGGCCATGCAACAAATTCATGAGCGTTCTGGGCGCAATCCTATCGAGGTGTTCCAGGAGGCAATAAATAATGTGATGCCGACTTTGGAGGTGCGGCCCCGGCGTATAGGTGGCGCCACCTATCAGGTGCCCATGGAGGTTAGCAGTAGACGGCGGCTTACCCTCGTCATCCGCTGGCTAATTATGGCGGCTCGCGACCGGAGCGAACGCACTATGATTGAACGATTAACCAATGAGTTACTGGATGCCGCCAATTCCGAGGGGGGTGCCGTGCGCCGCCGGGAAGAGATGCACCGAATGGCGAAGGCGAACAAAGCGTACGCTCACTACCGCTGGTAGGGACTACTGGCGCCGATTATGGGTCGCAAACGAACCTAGCTATGCCAACCGAGAATAGCTTAGCAAAAATCAGGAATATCGGCCTGGCGGCTCACATTGATGCCGGCAAGACGACCACCACTGAGCGCATGTTGTTCTATACGGGACGGGTGCACCGGATGGGGGAGGTTGATGATGGCGACGCCACCATGGACTGGATGCCTCAGGAGATGGAACGGGGTATCACCATCACCTCGGCGGCTACTACCTGCCAGTGGCAGGACCATCAGATAAATATCATAGATACGCCCGGACACGTGGACTTCACGCTCGAGGTAGAACGGGCGCTAAGAGTCTTGGACGGCTTAATTATGATTATGTGCGCGGTGGGCGGCGTTCAGCCGCAGTCAGAGACTGTCTGGCGCCAGGCTAACAAGTACAATATTCCCCGGCTGGTCTTTGTCAATAAGCTGGATCGGGTAGGGGCTGATTTTCACGACACCCTTCACCAGATGCGCAAGTGCTTCGGCGCCCGGGTGGTAGCGATTCAGATTCCTATTGGGGCGGAGAGCGAGTTCGGCGGCGTCATTGATTTGATTACTATGCAGGCCATTCGCTGGCAGGATGAGTTGGGTGTGGAATATGAGTATAGCGAGATACCCGCCGAATTGCGGAATCTAGCTGAGAAGTTCCGCGAATATCTATTAGTAACCCTGGCCGAAAGGAATCCGGTGTTGGAGAAGAAGTTCATTGAGGGAGAACAACCCAGTGAGACTGAGATCCACCAGGCCTTACGGGAGGGCACCGTGGCCGGGTACCTGGCAGCAGTTCTGTGTGGAGCAGCCCTTAAGAACCGAGGTATTCAGCCGTTATTGGATGCAATCATCCGGTATCTACCTTCGCCGCTGGACGTGAGCGGCATTCGAGGTGAACATCCCAATGATGGCACCATCGAAATCCGCAAGCCCGACCCTGAAGAACCGTTCGGCGCGTTGCTCTTTAAGGTCAAAAGCGATCCCTTCGTGGGGCAGCTATCATATTTTAGAGTATACTCAGGAACCGTCTGTAAGGGGGATCGGATCCTGAATGCAACTACCGGCAAGCGGCAACGGTTAGGCCGCCTATTACGTATGCATGCTAACCGGCGGGAGGATGTTGACCAGGCCGAGCCGGGCGATATCTTAGCGGCGGTAGGTCTGTCTGGCGCCACCACCGGTGATACACTTTGTGATGTCAATCATCCCATTAGGTTTGAGAAGATTGCCTTCCCCCAACCGGTCATCTCGATGGCGATCGAGGCCAAGAGTAAAGCGGATGAGGACCGTTTGGTTGACGCTTTGAGCATCTTGACCATCGAGGACCCGAGTTTCGCGGTGAGCACTGACCCCGAGACCGATCAGCAAATCATCGCCGGGATGGGCGAGCTGCATTTGGAGATAATTGTTGACCGCTTGGAGCGCGAATTCAACGTTAATGCTAATGTGGGCAAGCCTCAAGTGGCTTACAAAGAAACCGTAACTGGTCGCAGTACCGGTGAGGGACGATTTGTACGCCAAACCGGGGGCAAGGGCCAATATGGTCACGTGGTCTTGACCGTCGAGCCCGGCGAAACCGGCAGCGGCTTGGTATTCAACAGCGAGATTAAGCGCGGAGTAATCCCCACTGAGTTTATCTCGGCTGTTGAGGCGGGCGTAAAAGAGGCAATGGCGGCAGGATCCATAGGGGGTTATCCGGTAGTAGATATAAGGGCTACGGTATTTGACGGCTCATACCATGATGTCGATTCGAGCGATATCGCCTATAAGATTGCTGCCCGGCTAGCCTTCAAAGATGCTTATGACAAGGCCCAGCCGGTGCTACTGGAGCCGATAATGGCAGTTGAGGTGGTTACCCCCGATGACTATCTGGGTGAGGTAGCTAACGACCTCAACCGGCGGCAGGCGGATATCTACGGTTCGAACGGCGCCCTGGGCAATACTCAGACAATCCGGGCCCTGGTGCCGTTGGCTAAAATGTTTGGCTATTCCACCTCACTACGCAATTTGACCCAGGGCCGAGCCACCTATGGCATGCAGCCGCACAGTTATCGGGCAACCTTAAATTCCAGTAATAGGTAACACAACTACAAGATGAGCAGGAGGTAACGCCGCTATGGCCAAGGAGAAATTTGAGCGGACCAAGCCACACATAAATATCGGAACGATTGGGCATGTGGACCACGGTAAGACCACGCTGACTTCGGCGATAACCAGGTGCTTGGCCAACTCGGAGGAAGGCCAGGCCGAGCCTTTGGAATTCGACCAAATTGACTCGGCACCCGAGGAGAGGGAGCGGGGCCTGACCATCGCCATCTACCACGCCGAGTACGAGACGGCGGCCCGCCACTACGCCCATATTGACTGTCCGGGGCACGCCGACTACATCAAAAATATGATTACCGGCGCCGCCCAGATGGATGGGACGATACTGGTGGTAGCGGCCACCGACGGGCCCATGCCCCAGACCCGCGAGCACATCCTCCTGGCCCGCCAGGTGAATGTGCCGGCGATAGTGGTGTTTCTGAACAAAGCTGACCAGATGGACGACCCCGAATTACTGGAGTTAGTGGAGCTGGAGGTCCGTGAGCTGCTCAGCAGCTACGATTTCCCGGGCGAGGAGTTACCGGTGATTACCGGCAGCGCGCTGGAGGCGATGGAGTGCGGGTGCGGCAATCGCGACTGTGAGAAGTGCGGGCCGATATTTGAGCTGCTGGATGCGGTGGACGAATACATTCCCGAGCCGGTACGCGATGTGGATCAGCCGTTCCTGCTACCGGTGGAAGATGTCTTCACCATCAGCGGGCGGGGGACGGTGGCCACGGGCAAGGTAGAGCGCGGGATCATTCACACCGGGGATGAGGTAGAGATAGT
>JAUWJN010000029.1 GCA_030607655.1 bacterium | reverse complement strand
CCTCGCGGACCGGCCCGAGGGGCCGACAGGGTTGCTGTTGGGCCCTTACTTTGCCGGCTCAGGTACCCCATATATGGATGCCCAGGCCCGGGGCGCACTGGTCGGCCTGACCATCGGCACCGACCGCAAAACCTTCATTAAGGGCCTGCTGGAGGGCATCTGCCTTGATCTGCGGTTGAACATTGACTCATTAGTGCAAGCCGGGGTGGATATTCAGCGGCTGCGGGCCACCGGCGGCGGGGCCAAAAATCCGTATTGGCTGCAACTGAAGGCCGATATTACCGGCAAGGAAGTGGTGACTCTTAACGTTAGTGAGAGCGGCTGTCTGGCGGGGGCAATCCTCGGCGGAGTAGCCACCGGAGTGTATGATTCCGTTCCCCAGGCAGTCCAGCAGCTTGTACGAGAGCGTACTCTCTACAAGCCTGACCCCGAGATGCACCAGCGCTATGAACGCTACTTTGAGCTTTACAAGCAACTGTGGCCGCAGGTACGAGAGATAATACACCAGCTTTAGTCACCCCGGGAGGTAGCCGGTTATGAGCAGAACTGCGCTACTATATGCTATTATTGCGTTGGTAGGTTGGGGAAGTGCGCCGTTATTTGACAAGTTGGCTCTGGGCAGTTTGTCGGCGGGGGCTGCGGTGGTGCTACGTACGGTTTTCGCCAGCCTGATGCTGGTCGGCTACGGGGCGACCGCAGGTTGGCTGCAAGATATCACCAGCGCCAAGGCAATCCCGGTGCTTCTTCTGGCGGTGGGCACACTGCTATCGCCAGTGATAGGGAACTTCGCATATATGAAGGCACTGCAAGGGGCCGAGGCCTCGCAAGTCACCCCCATCACCGCCAGCTACTCCCTGGTGGCAGTGGGATTAGCCATACTTTTCCTGGGCGAGCGGCTGACTTCTCCGAAGATTCTGGGAGCAGTCCTCATCGTAGTCGGCGTTATGCTGGTGTCGGGAGTAGGCCGAACGGGGTGACGGGGCTTCAAGAGTTGTAGACCTGCTGCACAAAGTTATAGGCTTCGTTACGGCTGAGAGGTGTGAGAAGCTCAATAATATGGGCAGTGTCACGGGCCGTCAGGCCCGCCGCTAGCATGTCCTTTACCGCTTGCTCCAGTTGCTCTTCTTCAACCGTTGGCTGCCCAGTAGGCTCGGTACTGGGGGCCAATACGATTGTAAATTCACCTCGGGGCGCCACGCTGATGAAGTGAGCCGCTACTTCTTCGACCGCTCCCCACAACAGCTCCTCGTGTAATTTCGTCAGCTCGCGGGCGACAAGTATCCTGCGCTGCGGACAAATCTGGCCCAGTTCCTGCAATGTGGCAACTACCCGCTGGGGAGATTCATAGAATATCGCTGGTCGAGAATCCCGTGCTATCTCTTGTAGGAACTGGTGGCGCTCGGAGTCCTTGCGCGGCGGGTAGCCGGCAAAGATGAATCCCGCCGAAGACATTCCGGCCACCGAGAAAGCGGCGGTGACCGCGCTGGGCCCGGGGATGGGGATTACCTTGATGTCGTTTTGGTGGCAGAGCGCTACTAGCTCCGCCCCCGGGTCAGAGACAGCAGGCGTACCCGAATCACACAGCAGCGCCACACTTTTGCCTTGTTGGAGGGTTCGCAGAATGCGCTGGGCCTTCCGGGGGCCGCTGTCCCCGTGGTAGCTTTCCAGCGGAGCATGGATTTCGTAATGGGCCAGCAACTTGCGCGTACGCCGCGTGTCCTCGGCGACGACCAGGTCCACACTGCGCAACACCTCCAGAGCCCGCAGCGTTATGTCCTGGAGGTTACCAATAGGCGTGGCCACTACGTATAGCGTACCGGCTTGGCTATCTTCCTTATTGCCTGCTGATTTGGCGTCTACCATGGGGTCAAAATGGTAATCTAAGCAGGGGCATCAACCTGAGCCGCTGGTGGCAGGTGACGTTTGTGTTCAGAGTGCTGTATCATTTTAAGTATCTTATCCACTGTCGCGGAGTTGAAGCCTGTGGTAGCTGTTTGCTCAGGGGTGAGCTGCAAATCAATCAGTCGGTACAGAACCTGGTCAGCGTCGGCGTAGGTAACGCCCAACTCGCCCTCGTCGGTCTGGCCCGGCCAGAGGCCAGCGGTGGGCGGCTTGTGGATGATGTGCTCGGGAACCCCTATATGCTGCGCGAGCTGGCGCACCTGGGTCTTATACAGATTGCCCAGAGGATTCAGGTCACAGCCCATGTCGCCCCACAAAGTTGTATACCCCAGCAACGCTTCAGTCCTGTTGCCCGTACCGATGACTAAGGCCTGCCACGCCTTGGCGTGATCGTAGATTATCGCCATACGCTCCCGGGCCATCTTGTTGCCGCGACGCAGCCGGTCAGCGTCGGGAAATTGCTCAAAGTAGGCGTCAATCTGCGGCGTTATGTCAATGGTTTGGGTGCGAATGCCTAGCTGCTGCGCGACAGCGCCGGCATCTTGGATGCACGCAGGCCTGGTGGTCTTATAAGGCAGAATCAGAGCCATTACATTGTCAGGCCCCAGAGCTTCGGCGGATAAGAAGGCTACCACCGTCGAGTCGAGACCGCCCGACAGTCCCAGTACCCCGCGCTCAAAACCTGCTGCCGCCAGGAAATCGCGAATGAATTTCACTATCGTTTTGTGCACCGCCGGGCAATCAATATCCAACTCGCTCACTAGCTAGCCTCCCGGGAAGCTAAGTCCTTGTTCTTGTTGCTCAGTGAACGCCGCCAGCCACTCTTCTTCCTGCTTGACCAGGTCCGGCTGTTTGAGATCTTCAAACATCTGCTTGAGGCGCATATGAATGAAGTAATTGCCGTATTGAGGGGCCGACGCCCAGTCGGAGGCTGACTTAAACTCGGCTAACGCCTCTTCAGCAAGCCCTTGCTCCTGCAATAGTTCGCCCAGCCCCAGATGTATCTGCGGAGAGTGGGCGCCCTCAGAGCTCTCGGTTATCTGCCGCAGGTACTTAACAGCGGTGCTGGTTTCTCCGGCCTCGCGGTAAAGCTGGGCAAGCTCGTAGCGCGCCGACATATTGAAGGGATCGTTGTTGACCGCTTCGGTTAGTAAGCCCATTGCCTCGGCCTGGTTAGCTTTTTCCAGGAGCTTATAGGCCCTTAGTTCAGGGTCGAACAGCTCTATGTTCGCCTGCTTTTCCAGATTGTGTTGGTACTGTTGCCAGGCCTGATGCTGGTGGCGGGATACGACCTGCTGCTTGTAGGCTTCCTTATTCTCTTCGAAATCCTCAGGAAGACTGCTGCGGCGGGCTTCCACCTTGATGATATGAAACCCGAAGTCCGTCTTCACTACCTCGCTTACCTGCTCCGGTTGCAGGCTGAAGACGGCGTCTTCGAACTCCTTGACCATCTGCCCCCGACGTATCCAGTCTAAATCTCCGCCGCTTTCCGCGCTACCCGGGTCTTCAGAGTGCTCTTTAGCCAGTTCGGCGAAATCGGCTCCCTGCTTGATTTGTTGTAGCAACTGCTGGGCCTTCTGCTGAGCTTTGGCCGTAGCTTGCTCCTGGGTCAGGGGCTGCGGCGGGTTGGCCTTGGCCTCAGCGCTGGGCTGGTCCTCGGCTGAGGTGGGGTGGAGGAAGCTCTCCGGAGTTACCAATATGTGTCGGGCCTTAACCTCAGTGTACTCTTCCTTGACCTGCTCATCAGTAACTTGCACCTGCCCGCGGACGAGGTCTTCCAGCTTCTGCGTTAGCAATTGCTCGCGCAGCGGCTCTTCGTTGCCGTAGCGGTCCTCCAGAAGCTGGTTGCGGTACTGCTCATAGGAGAGCTGATGCCGTTGCAGATAGCTGCGCAGGTCTTTCTGATCCGGAAACCGCCCACTGATTGCGGCGTCAACCAGCCGGGTCTGCTCCTGCCTAATCTCCTGCTTGGAGACCTTAATATCCTCAGCACCCACCGCCTCCAGCAACAGGTGCCGGTTAATTATCTCTTGTAGCAAATTAGTCTTCAGGTATCGCAATTGTGGAATGTCAACACTTGTCGGCTGATTCTTGCGCACCAAATATAGACTTCGCTCGAAATCACGCCGGGCGATCTTGTACTTATCCACTTGGGCGACGAGTTTGGTTACATTACGTTCCTCCCCGCCGGTAGGCCGGGTCCGCGGAGGTCCCGAGAACATGCTATAAGCGCCGACTACGAAGATGACCACGATCGCCCAGAAAATAGCCACCAGAGGACTGCCCAGAGATATACTTCGTTTCCCCACCTGTATTCTCACCGGGCGGTTAAATACCTTGCGCAAACGCATAATAGACATAAGGCAATACTACCCCTTCCGTAATTAGCTCAGTGGACAGTAACCAGTCAACAGTAGTTGCTTCCTTCCACGACCATCTATGCCACGGCAGCGGGCATTCGCCCGTGCCTATTAAGCTTTGCCGTGGCGCCGGGTCCGGTCAATCTTCATTGAACAGAACTTGCCGCACATTGAGCAAGCGGCCGGGTCCAGACTCGCCCGTTCACCCCGCCGTTCAATTACTCGGCCCGGATTTATGGCAAGTTCGGTCATCGCCTGCCAATCCAGATTGCCGCGGGCTTGGGACATAGCATCGTCCCACTGAACCGCGCCTGGTACACCCTTAACGATATCAGCAGCGTGAGCGGCAATGCGGGTGACGATGACCCCCTCCACTACGTCATCGGTGGTGGGGAGGCCCAGGTGCTCGGCGGGAGTAACGTAGCAAAGATAGTCAGCACCAGCCGCCGCGCAGATCGCTCCGCCTATCGCGGAAGTAATGTGGTCATAGCCGGGAGCGATGTCCGTAACCAGGGGCCCCAGGACATAGAACGGAGCATTGTGACACAGTTGCTTTTGCAATATCACATTGCCGGCAATCTGATCCAGGGGCATGTGGCCCGGCCCTTCTACGAAAACCTGAACCCCGTTGTTTCTGGCTCTGAGCACTAACTCACCGAGCACTTCGGTCTCCGCTATCTGTCCGCGGTCGGAGGCATCAGCCACTGCGCCAGGTCGCAAGCCATCTCCCAGGCTGGCGGATACATTATATTTACTTAGAATTGCCAGGAGCCTGTCGTAGTGCTCATACAATGGGTTCTCAGCGTCGTTGGCCTGCATCCACCTGGCCAGCATACTGCCGCCGCGACTGACGATACCACAGAGGCGATCATCGCTATCCAGTGCGGCCACGCTGTAGTGGGTCACGCCACAATGCAAGGTCATAAAGTCAACCCCATCAGCGGCGTGGCGTTCAATGACCTCAAAAATCTGGTCGGGGGTCATCTTGTCCATGCTGCCATAATGCTCTTCAGCTTCAATGGCTGCCTGGTAGATAGGCACTGTCCCCAGGGGTACATTGCAGGCGGCCCGAATCTCTCTGCGGATAGCGTCAACATCGCCGCCAATGCTCAAATCCATTATCGTGTCAGCCCCGACGCTGAGGGCGGCGTGTAGTTTATCAAGTTCATCTTCCAGCGAGGGGAAATCCGGCGATGTCCCAATATTCGCGTTGACCTTGGTGCGCAAGCCTGTGCCGATACCCGTGGGCTTCACGGCACCCTCAGCCTGGCCCCATATCACAATCTCGCCGCTCTGCAGGCGGGCCCGGAGTTTCTCAAGGTCAATCTTCTCATCCGCCGCTACTGCCTTTAAGGTGGCCTCGCTGACGGGTGTTAGCACCTGCTGGACTGCCATTGGGATTCCTACCTCTATTTGAATTGCTCTCCGTCCAATTCCAGAGTTGGGGAAGAGTCGTGGATTTGCGCCTGTTCGGACATAATAGAGCAAGTTAAGCTGACTCCCAACATCACCAGTATTATATATCAATAGCGGCCGATGCGCAAGGGCAGAAGGTATCGTTTGGCATGCGGAAGGAAAGGTGATAGAATGGTACAATCTACCATCTTGGAGCCACCTTCGTAATTCCAGGCGAGTTCTCAGAGGAGGTCAAACCAGATGAATACGCTTAGAACGCAAAGGAGGGAAAGCGGATGACAGATGTAACTCATCTCAACTACTGGCAAATTGCCGCGGGTGCCTTCGGCCGCGACTATACCCGAGACTTCATTCGCTACGGCCTGGCGTTCGTCGGCGGGGAGAAGCAAATCGCTGCCATGAACAAGGTAGCGATGAATGACCGGATCATTTTGAAATACGGCATGAAGATGTTAGCGGTCGGGCGCGTGGTAGAGCGTGAGGGTCGGCACAAAGGCGAGGGTGACAAGGAATGGCTCCGGGACTTCGACGGTTGGGACCTGCGCGCGTACTGCCACGTAGAGTGGCATGTTCTTGAAACGCCACAGTCGCCCAAAGGCCTCGTCTACGGCGCCATTAACCGAGTACACAAGCAACCCCTGAAGGATATTGCGGAGCAGGTGCTCTCAACAGTGCCAGCTCAGGAGCTCCTCGATCTGGAGCCCAGTCCGACGAGACTTGTGGATGACCAGGAGATACTACGGTTTCTCATTCAACAGGGCCTCCGGCCCTCAGCGGCCGAAGACCTGACTGCCACCTTCAATCGCATACGCTTGCTGGCCCAGTACTACTATGACTTAGGCGAGTGGCAAGACCTGCGGGAGCATGAAACGCGTACATTTCTGGTCATCCCCCTGCTCCTGGCGCTGGGCTGGGCCGAGCAGCAAATCAAGATCGAACTGCCGGTTGGAAGTCGGAGGCGAGCCGATGTTGCCTGTTTCCCTAAGCCATATGTTAAGAGTAAAGATGAGTGTGTGCTAATCATCGAGACCAAGGGGTTCACCCAGGGCTTAGACTACGCGCGTGACCAGGCAGAGCAGTACGCGACACACTTCCCCACTACTCAGTCCGTGGTCGTCACCAACGGGTATTGCTATAAGGCCTTTGCGAAGCAGGAAGACGGATCTTTTGCCGATAGGCCATCAGCGTACCTGAACCTACTAAGCCCACGTGACAAGTACCCACTGGATCCAGACAATGTGGCAGGCTGCCTTGAAGTGCTGAGGCTGCTGTCGCCTATGTCGTACACATGAGATGTGAGGGTGCCCAGATGTCATGAGCACGGCGATCGGTTACGGTGAAGGAGGACTTGTCGAAGATCCCGCCATCGAGCTTTTTGAGTGCACACAAAACACGATTAGAGCGCACAGGAGGGAGCGCATTAGGGGATGCCAGGGAAAACCTTGCCGACGAAGGAGGGGGCCGCGCGAGCGTTAAAGGCGTGGGGCGAGTACACACGAGCATTGAGAAAATTGGAGCTGGCATTTTTGCCATTCGGCATACTGAAATGGCGCGAGAGGTGCGGATACGTGCGCGCGGTACTGGCTGAGGTTTTAGAGGAAGAGGTACTGGTGGCGATTGTGCGGGCACAGCAGGGTAGTGACGAATGAGGCGAAATCTCTATAAACCAGCCAGAATAGCCCCAAAACGCACAGGAGGACGCTAGGACGATGGCTACTTATGCCGAAATCCAAGAGTACGTTGAGGAGATGTATGCCTGCACTGTGAAAACTTGCTGGATAGCGCACGTGAGGGAACTGACCGGCCTACCCGTGAAACGCTCGCACAAGCGTATGCCCGGTAGTCCTCGAAAGCATCCCTGCCCAGAATGGGCTAGGCCAATGATTGAAGAGGCCATGCGGGACTTCGGGATGCTGCCAAACCGCACACAAGCCCGTACAGCGCCTGTTTTGTCCAGGGGAAGGGCATAGACTTTGAGGTGTTCTAGGCGGAAAAGGAATTGACGGAAGGGTCGGGGCACCCTTCGGCAGGCTCAGGGTAGGTCGGTAGCCTGTCCCGAGTACAATTCCCGCTGCGCCAGTTTACATAGCCGGTAAACAGGCGTTTGTTCACCAGGTCATAGACCGCTTCGCGAATCTGCTGTTCATCAGCCCCCAACTCGAACGCTATCCGGCCCAGGTCCACTACCCAGAATCATAGCTGGCACATCTGTCTTACCGGTGTGCAGGCCGCTGACAAAAAAAGCACCCACAGGGCCAGCCACCCGCAGGCAATGATAAGTAAAGCCACACCCCAGCCGCGCGAGACATTCATATTCGCACCTCGCGTGTTAGTAGCCAACGGAACGCAGGTATTCGCGGTTTTGTTGGATCAGCTCCCGCGGTGACCGGCCGCCCTTCATCAGGGCGGGCAGTGGGTCCAGTTCGCAGGATACCCAGCCGTCATAGCCGATCTCGTCCAGCGTTCGCAGCAGCGCAGCGAAGTCAAGACCACAGTTCCCTTCCCCCAGCGGTACGAAGTAGTTATCCTCAAAGTTGGGCTGCTTGCAGTCCCAGTCCGGATCCCCCTGATAGAAATCTTTCAGGTGGACATGCCGCACCCGGTCCCCGTGATCGCGCACCACACGCAGCATGTCTCCGCCCGCCGCAGCTAGATGGCCGGTATCTAGCAGAATCCCCATTTCTGGCATGTACCGAAGCATTATGTCCACGTCTTCATTAGTTTCCACCAACTGGCCGAGGTGAATGTGGTGGTGAAGCGTCATACCGTACTCGGCGGCTTCAGCCAGGAACGGTGCAAAGAACTTCGCAATGAGCTGAAAGCGTTCCTCGCGGGAGGTATCCGGGCCACCAAATTCATGGAAAGGTCCCTCCCAGATTTCGCAAGACTTGTTCCCCAGGGCGGCGTTGAACTGGATGATTTGCTGGGGCGTGGGGGCGTTTACCATGTACAAGTGCAGTCCCCACCGGCTCGCGGCGGCCGCCGCCTCCACCAGTTCTTCGGCGGTCCTTGCCGAGATGCCCTCCACCCCCTCATAGCCGGCTTCGGCGATTTGGCGCAGCATCGGCTCGTAGTAGTCCTGGTAAGCGCTCCCGTATGTAATGACGTGACAGGCAATACGCATTTTGATACTTGCCTCCTTACTCAGAGTTCTATTTCAATAGGAAATGCGGGGTAATGTCTGTAATAGGCCCAACTACTGATGAAGGACATTGTCTGACTACTTGTGCACTGCCGCCTGCACAGCGGCCTTGAAAATGTCCAAACTCTCGTTCACCTGCTCTCGGCTTACTACCAGCGGCGGAGCAATACGGATGACATTGCCGAACATTCCAATCGGTGCTATCATTGCTATCCCGCGCTGGTAAGCCTCCGTGATGATCTGGTGGGCGAGCTCCGGCGCGGGCGTTTTAGACTTTTTATCGCTAACCATCTCCAGACCCAGCACCAAGCCCTGCCCGCGCACATCGCCGAGTTGCTCAACGTTGTCCTTCATCTCATTAAACGCCTGGAGCATAATCTCGCCCATCTGGGCGGAGTTATCCACGAGATTCTCCCGCTGGATTATCTCTATCGCGGCGAGCGCCGCTCGGCAACTGAGGGGATTGCCGCCATTGGTGGAGCCCATTGAACCCGGCGGCAGGGCATCCATCACTGCGCTGGTGCCCACTACCGCAGAACACGGTATTCCAGAGCCCAGGCCCTTGCCCAGGCATATTATATCCGGTTGGATATCGTAGTGCTCGAGGGCAAACATCTTGCCCGTGCGGCCAAATGAAGACTGTACCTCGTCAAGTATAAAGTACATTCCCTGTTCCTGTCGCCACTTATCTAGTCCCTCAAGCCATCCCGGCGGCGGAATGATGCTGCCTGCTCCGCCCTGGTATGGTTCAGTAATAACCGCACACATCTCCCCACAGCTCTCCTTGGAGACTACCCAATCAATATACTCCAGGCACTTTAGCCCACAAGTCTCGGGACCCTCCTGGCCCAAGGGACAGCGGTAGCAGTAAGGGAAGGGAGCATGGATGAAGCCGGGTACCAACGGGCCGTAGCCCTGCTTGACACCCAGCGAGCCACCGGCGGAGGCCGCCCCCAGGGTGCGGCCATGGAAGGCGCCATGAAAGCCCAGAATCTCCCAGCCATCGTGAGCCCGGCGAACTGTGCGCAAGGCCGCTTCAGTGGCATCAGCACCGGTAGTCACCAGGAAGGCCTTCTCCAAATAATCGGGAGTTATCTGCACTAGCTTCTCGGCTAACTCCACCCGCGGAACATTCACAAAATCATAACAGTTAAATAGCTTCTCCGCCTGGTCTTTGACCTGCTCGACATAGTAAGGGTGACAATGGCCTACGTTAGTTACCAGCACGCCGCTGGACCAGTCCAGAAACTCGTTGCCATCTACGTCCACAATCGTACAACCTTCGGCTCGCTCCCATACCAGGGGCACCTGATACCCGATAGAGCGGGGTTCGTACTGATGGGACTTCTCTAAATACTGCTGAGCTTTGGGGCCGGGTAGCTCGGTAATAATCTTAGGCATCTGTTTCACATCCCTATTATCAAAGACAATAAGAAGAAGGCCATGTCACTGGCGTGCTGCCGGCTCTCAGCTATCACTCCTGTGTAGGGCTGTGCGGTACTCATCCCGGTACAGGCCGATCTGGTCAAAGGGAATTTGCTGAAAGCCCGGGATTTGCTGATGGACCGGTGAATCAGCGCGGAACTGGAAGTTCATATTCTCCGCGTCAACGAACCCCGGGTCATCGTCAGTTACTAGATTGTCCTGGATAGTAACACTCTCAGGGTTGACCGGAGGAAGATCTAGCAGTACACCAGCAGCGCGGTCAATGCCGGCCATATCCAGCCAGGTGCCGCGGACGCAGACATTGCGCACGATTACATTGCCCTTGGGTTCGGCGGGGTCGTCGTCGTACAAGGTAAGCAGTTCGGGATAGCGGGTACTGTAAGGCGGCTGCCGGTAATTGACGGCCTCCATCCGGTCTACTAAGACAGTGTTTGTCCCATCAAAGGAAGAGCTCGCCCAGCCTTTGCCGCGAGCATCTACATAGACTGATTGACTGCAATCAACAAAGATATTGTTGTCAACGATATTGTCGCGACCGCCGCCGATGAACACTGCGCGGCCTGCTTGATAAAAGACATTACCCAAGACAGTTGTGCCACTGGCCCAGTCGTCCAGGTAAACGGGCCGCGAGCCGCCGCTGCCCGGTCCACTGATATGATGAAAGAAGTTGTAGCGGATTATATTACCGCGCTCGGTCCAATCTCGACCCATATAAAAGCCACCGGCATCACCAGTCTCCTGGCAGATGTGGTAGATCTCGTTGAATTCGATAAGATGTTCATTACCGCTGAGCATAATTGCACCGTGGGGCGCGTCGTGAATCAAGTTATGTGTGAGCTGGTTGCCCACGCCGCTTGTCTGAATAGCCGGGCGACAGGTTCGCTTCCATTGACCATAGTGGTGGATGTGGTTATTGGAGGCGAAATGCTCGCCGGGAGTAAGCGTGAGGCGATCCCCGCCGCTGAGACTGACGCCCGTCTCGCCGATTTCATAGATATCACAGCCGACTACACCGTGCTCTGTGCCACCATCAATCCGCACGGCGGTGGTGCCAATATTCCGTAACGTGCACCCGGCGATGAGATTGTGCGTTCCCCCGCGAACTTCCACCCCCGTTCCCCGGGTGCATTCAAAGAGCAGATTGCGCACAGTCACGTATGAGACATCCGCCATCGTTATCATCGGCTCTTCCAGCATTGAGACGACCACCGGGCCCTCATCAAGTGGCGCTGGTGGCCAAAAGTAGAGGATGCCACTGTCACGATCCAGGTACCATTCACCGGGCTGATCCAATTCCGCAAGCAGATTGAGGGCGTAGAACCTCTGGCCGGCCTGGTAGCCGTAGTGATGCTGCGGATCAGCCAAGTTAATCAGGTGCTGCCCGGTGTCAATGGACTCGACCCTCATGTACTCCTCGGCCCAGTCCCAGAACCAGTAACCGAATAGCCAGATGTCGGGCTCGGCCCGCCACCGCGCGGGCCGGTCGCCTTCGTAGATGAATCTGGGAGCCCGACTGCCCGTGATGCCAAAGATGGCAAATGTCTCCTCGGCCATCACATCAGCAATGTGAGCAAAACTCTCATTGGGCCAGCGGGCCAGAGTCATAGGCCGGTCCTGGAAAAACAGCTCCATGCGCTTGCCCGGCTGGGCGACTTCGCCGTAGTCGCTGATCCCCTGGGCCTTCAGGTCAACCTGCAGGACTTTGCCGTGGGCAGTATTGTCAATTCGCGCCACAATCGCCGGGTCGCTGACTGGCTCGAACGCCGCCGCAGGTATTGCCACGCTTCCACTTAATTGTACTTTTTCATCCTGGTAGGCGCGGTAGACGATAGGGGCCTCGGGCGTACCACTATCTTCGGCCGTTAGCTCAAAAGTCGCTGCCAGCGGATAGGCACCGCTACGGATCCAGACCGTAAGGCCGCCGACGGGCAACGGGCCGGCTTGTTTTAGCGTACGGATGGCATCGCGCGCGCGCTCCAAAGTAGCGAATGGCCCGTCGTTCCCCTCCGGGTTAGGGTCGGGCAATGTTCCTGACCAGTCGCCATTACCGTTGGTTGCTACGTAGAATGCTGCCTGAGCGCTGCCTGTTCTTGTAGTTGTCGCAGAGTTTGTAATTGTCATCACCGCCGGAATGAAGTAGGTTCATGCTGGGGGTAGGATTCTTTACCGGCTAGTTCAATTCCTCCGACTACGGATTATTAGGCTCAAAAGATGTAGCCCGGCGTTCCCACGGGCACCAATTCATAGAGAATTCTGGCGTCCTTACGATGCTGGCGGATGCAGCCGTGCGAGGCAGGCCGACCTAACCGGTAATAGAGATTGGGCGAAGTACCATGGATACCGTGGCTGCCGGTAGAAGTGATGGCTAACCAGTAAGGCATTGTCACATCGTAGCGACGACTGCGCGGGTTAGGGGATTTACGAAAGACCTGGCCCATAGCACCACGGCGTGAACTGTAGTCGCCCGGCTTCATTAGGGGTGTGCTATGACCGCGCCCGGCGGTGGAAACTAGGTGCATACGCACAATCTGGCCATCTTTATAATAATACAGACGTTGTTTTCGTTTGATGATGGCGATACAGGTATCGGGTAGACCGACCAGTTCGCGGGGCCGGAACCGCACAGTGCGTTCAAAGTCAGCCAGACGCTGACCACTAGAATCAAAGCCGGCAATCCGTAGGCGAAAGCAGGTAGCATCAATCCACGGAACCGTCCACTGTACGGAGTTAGTGTGGGGAACGTTATCGGCGATAACTACGCCAAAGCTGCCTCGCGACCGGCCCCCGAGTGGGCACCGGCCGCCATAGTAATATAGGCGGACCCAGCAGATGGGACCAGTAGCCTGCCAGGTTATGGCGACCGTAGTTCCCTCCACCCACTCCTCACCGATGCCGGGGGAGACAAAACCAATAGCAGGTACTGCCGGCAGGTTGTAGACCGCTTCACGACCTAAGCCAAGGTCATGGGGAGTAAGCTGCGAATAGTCCCAAACTTGCTCGGCTCCGCCGGCAGGCGCAATCCCGTGGCTTATCACCAGACAACCCGCAACCACAACCATAAACGATGTAGCAACAAGCCTAGTGGCTACCCCGGACTCGCGTAACATAGCCTCCGCCTCAGGGAAATGCTAAACACCTATTCGGCGCGCAATTTGTGCTGCTGAATGTAAGGATGACGGTGCAAACCCAGTTCGCGACGCTCAGCCATACCCACATCGCGAAACAAGCCCTCGGCGTCCAGGGCGAGAGCGCGGGTATACAGTTCAGTATAGTCAGAGAT
>JAUWJN010000002.1 GCA_030607655.1 bacterium | reverse complement strand
TCAGATTCATATCCGGCGTATACGGGGTCTGTCCCTTGTCTCGCGATTGCCGGGCCGCGACCAGATCAAAGTAATACTTAGGCATCGCTGCCTGCTCGGCGGCCTGCCAGGCCCGCGGGCTGACGGCCACAAACCCCAGCCCCGGTGGCAACATCAGCGCCTTCTGCGAGCCCGCCACCACTACATCCACTCCCCACTGATCCATCTTAAAGGGAATGCCGCCCAGACTGCTGACCGCGTCAACTATTACCAGGGGGGCATATTGCCGGACTACCTGGGCGAGAACGCCGATATCCTGGCAGACCCCCGTGGAGGTCTCGTTTTGCACCAGCACTACGGCTTGAGGCTGCACCTCACTGACCAACTCTGCCAACCGTTCTGGCTCAGCCGCTTGCCCGTACTCTACATTCCACCAGCTCACCTGGGCCCCGAAGGCCTGGGCAATCTCACCGAAGCGCTCCCCAAATTTACCGGTTTTAACCGCCACGACCGTATCTCCCGGTGACAGGAAATTGACAATGCCTGCTTCCATCGCGCCGGTGCTGGAAGAGGTTAAAATTATCACATCCCCTTCGGTGCCGAACAACGGGCATAATTTCTCGGTGCATTCATCAAGCAGTTGGGCAAACTGGGCGTCCCGATGATAGATGGAGGGCCGGCTGAGTGCTTCCCGGACTTGGGGAGGTACGTTGGTGGGGCCTGGTATCATTAGTAATTGCTCATTGCTCATAGGTGCAGAATACTCCTTGAGTTTGCTTGTGACCCGCCGGCACCTGTTCATTCTCGGCTACTACCATTGACTGCAAATCCGCACCCGCTCCGATGCTAGCCCCGGGATGTACTACGCAATCCTCAATTCTGGCATCCTCGCCGATCTTCACCCCCTCGCCCAGAGTCACATACGGCCCAACTTCAGCGCCGCTCTCCACCACGACACCCTTATCCCAGCAACACGGCTGCTGTATCTGGACATCTTCACCAACCTCCGCCAGTTCAACGGCCGGTAGCTTCAACCAAGGCAGCTTACCGGCGAGCAGGTCCTGATTGACCTGCAAGTAAGTCTCTAAGCGTCCCACGTCACGCCAATAGCCCTGTTTATGGGGAAGGTAACCGCATAATTTGACGCCCTGCTCCAGCAGTGCAGGGAACAGGTCGGTCTCATTAGAATACGGCTCGCCGGCGGGTACGTAGGCTAGGAGCCGGGGCGACATTATGTAGACGCCGGCATTGATGGTATTCTGTCCGGTAGAGTCCTGGGCAGCCTTCTCCACAAAGGCGGTGATGAAACCCTCCGCGTCGCGCTGGATCAGGCCAAAGTGACTTATGTCAGGCACCTGGCGCAGCAAGATGGTAACTTCCGCCCCCGACTGCTCGTGGGCCTCGGCCATCAGCGCCAGGTCAACATCCATGATAAGGTCCCCATTAAAGGCGAAAAAGGGGCCCGCAATCAGACTCTCAACATTCTTTATCGCGCCGGCAGTGCCCAGGGGTAGTGATTCCTGTACGTAACGCAGTTCTACTCCCCACTGGCCTCCGTCCCCCAGAGCCGGCCGCAACTTATCGGCCTGGTAAGCCGTTGCCAGAATCACCTCAGCGACACCAAAACGCCCCAGCAACTTCAATTCGTAGGAAATCAGCGGCTGGTTAAGCACTGGCAGCAGCGCCTTGGGCCGCTGATAGGTAAGGGGCCGCAGCCGCGTCCCTATCCCGCCAGCTAACAGTACCGCTTGCTCTATCGGACTTTGCTTATCAGTCATTAGACTCCCTGCGTTACGTTAGTGCTTTCCGGCATTTGCCACACGCGCCGGGCGAGTTTGGCAAGCATTTATTGCCGCTGCTCAATGGCTTGTGAGTCCCAAGTGTCAAACTGGATGAGATCTCGCACTGCACGGTTGAGCTGGGTATCGGCACCAACCTGCGGCTTCTCGACCAGCGACTTGGTGAGCAGGAAGGCCGACTGACGGTAGCCCGAGCTCTTCTCCTCATAGGAACCGTTCGAGACAGACGTGATGATAGTCCTTTCCAGCAGGGTCAGGTTGCCCAACTTTTCCACATAGCTCTCGTACTCCAGGGGGTGGTCGAAGGCCTGCCGCACCTCTTCAGTTGGCGTCCGAGGCAAGATATGCTCAATGTGTACAGACTTGTCTAGGTATAGCGTCAGCCGGTCATAAGCCGGATTGCCCCAAGCTTTCTGTTCGATAAACTGGGTCATCTTGGCCCGGATGTAGCGCATACGATATTGCTGGATGCGCGAGTGAGTAAGTTCCCGGAAGGCGAAGTCAAAGTCATTAGAGCGGGCAATAAGGTCCGGCTTCAAGTACCTGTCGACAAACACGTTGAGACCGTCGACGTCTTCCACAGCTCGTAGATCCTTGGACCAACGAGCGAAATTGCGCTCAAACGTTTTTGTAGGCTCACGAGTAATAGCGTAGCAGAAGAACAAGTTCTCGATGTGCCGACATAATTCGGTGAACACCTCAGGCGCAAGATGCTGACCGGCCAGCAGTAGCACGAAGTGTTGACGTGCCACGCCGCTGAGCGCCGCAATATTCGAAAGGTAGGGGTTGGGCTTACCATGGATATCTTTGCCATCTATGAAATTCGCGTAGGCTTCACCCATTTCCACGAGGTGCTCCACAAACACCATTGGTTCTGCGTTGATTCCGGACTCATCCGCATGCTTCAGAAACCACTCGTAGATCTCGTCCTCACGTAAGCCTTTCCGCCAATCGATCTCATAGTGCGACATTATGTAATAACGGAGGAAGCGCAAGGGCTTCTCGCGGCATCCGTCAAGGGTATCGGTCAGGACTTTCCAACGCTGCTTAAGCTTCGGATAGTCCTGGCTGCTCGCTGTTTTCATGAACAGAAGGTTCTTGAGCAAGTCCATAGCGTCCAGCCCGACGCCGCGATCATTAATCGTTTCAAAGACCTTAAGGGCACCTGTGATACTGGGGGTTACGATGCGAATTAGCTTAACCTGGTAAATGAAAGCTGCAAGGAACTTCTTAATGCGGGCTGGGTCATTGTCGAACCTCATTGCGAGAAATTTCCTGATAGCCCGATAGGCGCTGAGTATGTTACGCACCGACGCAGTCGTCTCAGGAATACTGTCCACATTCACTTCTCCAGTAGCGATCTTCTGCAATATGCCTTTACTGTCCTCATACTGAAGGTCAACGCGATAGCGAAAGATGTTATCACCAGTCCGAGGGTCCATGCCGCTGTCCGCGATTTGCCTCTTCAGTGCGTCGGGAGGGGGCACATTAGCTTGTTCAAGACAGTCCCGTATGGCGCAGAGGATGAGATAGATGGTCGTGATGCGCTGCTGACCATCGATCAGTTGGAAGACACCAGTGCCGACACCAGTGCCGTCGCGACACACGACGATGCTGCCGATGAAATACTCGGGATCCTCTATTACCGGACATTCTTCATCGTAAAACGCGTCGAAGACATCCTCCAAGAGCTTCTCTGCATGTTCCCGCTCCCAGACGTACTCACGTTGGAAGTCCGGCACAGTGTAGAAATCCTTGTATACGTCGGATAGCGACAAGTCGTTGGATTCAATCTTGGGTACTGTGCTCATTGGTTATCCTCCTACCTCAGCCAGGTATCACCGTAACAGTTACCCTCCGGTTGCGGGGGCCATCCAGCTCAACTAACATTATCCGCTGCCACGTGCCCAGCTCTACCTGCCCCCCGCTGACCGGCAAGCAGACGGCATTACCTATAATGGAAGCGGCCAGATGCGCGGCGGCGTTATCATCAATGCGGTTATGCCGCCAGGCACCGCCGGCAGTGAGCTCATCAACAATCTCCAGAGTATCAGCTACCAGACCGCTTTCATTTTCATTAACATAAACGGTGCAAGTACAGTGCGCTACACTGATCGTAACCAGTCCGTCCTGGATACCGGCCTCGGCCACCGCATCTTGCACCTGGGCGGTAATATCCACAATTTGCCGGTGGCTGTTAGTAGTCACACTAAAGCGTACTATCGGCATCTGAACGGCTCAACTCCTTGGCGCCGGCGTCGCCGGCCTAACCGCTTCCAACCTCAGTTGGAGCTTCTGCCGACCCTGGTACTCGTCAATCTCTGGGGTGAAGCAGATATCAATGGGGCTGCCGCGCTGGATCCAGGCGGCCTCGCGGCTCATCCCAAAGCCAATACATTCTACTGGTGAGCTGTCGGTAGCGCCGAATATTTTCAGGTGCTGGTTGCTGTGGCCTACCGATTGACAGTCCAGCACTTCAACGGCCCGGGCTAAAAACAGCGGTTCGGGATTTGCCTGGCCGCAAGGTTCAAGCAATAGTAAACTCTTGGCCAATTCAGCATCAATTTCATACAACTCTACCTCGGCATCTATCCTGACCTGTAGCGAAATATCCTCCGGGGAGATGCTCTGGGCCGCCAGTATATTGATGCGCTCGCGAAATTCATCCAGGTTAGCAGTCTCAATGGTCAAGCCTGCGGCCCGGGCGTGGCCCCCGTAGCGCGCCAAGATATCCGAACAATCCTCGAGCGCCGCCGCGATGTCGAACCCTTCTATACTACGAGCTGAGCCGCGGGCCTGGTCGCCCTCCTCCACCAGTACTATGGCGGGGCGATGATATTTCTCCAGCAGCTTGGCCGCCACGATACCCACCACCCCCAGATGCCAATCCGGTGAAGACAGGACAATTACGGGGTGGTGGGCCAGGTCCATCTCTTCGTCAACCTGGCGCAGCGCCTCGTAGTAGATGCCATTCTGCTTCTGCTGGCGCTCACGGTTGATGCTATCCAATCGCAGCGCACGGCGCTGGGCCATCTCCTCGTCATCGGTCAGCAGCAGTTCCAACGCCTCGGTGGCATCTGCCATTCGCCCCACGGCATTAATCCGCGGCGCCAGGCGATAAGCCACATCGCTGGCCGTGACCGTGGAATTCAGTTGACATACTTCCAATAGTGCTCGTAGCCCCACTTTCCGAGTATGAGGCAGCAGCTTCAGCCCGTGGGCGGCCAGAATCCGGTTTTCACCGACTAACGGCACCATGTCGGCGATAGTGCCCAGAGCCACCAGGTCCAGAAAAGCCCGTTGCAGCGACTGTTGGGACAGCCCCAATCGCTCGCACACCGCCGACGCCAGCTTAAAACTAAGCCCCACACTAGCCAGATCACGCTCCGGGTATTGACTATCGGCCCGTTTGGGGTCAATTACCCAGGCACCCTCCGGCAGGTGCGGGCCAGGCTCATGATGGTCCACCACAATAACATCGGCCCCCGCGGCTCGGGCGGCTGCAATCGGCTCAATGGCGCTGACCCCACAATCCACCGCGATGATGAGCTTGATCCCCGACTGGGCAGCCTGCTCGACTGCCAGGGAACTAAGTCCATAGTGATCATTTATTCGATGGGGGATGTAATAGCTTACGTCGGCACCCAAGGTAGAAATAAACCTGGTCAGCAAAGCGGCACTGGAAATTCCGTCAGCATCATAGTCCCCGTGGACCAAAACGGGTTCGCGCCGATGGACGGCCTCCACAATACGCTCTACCGCCGGGCCGATGTCGGGAAGCATATCGGGGCTAATCAGCTTATCTACCGAGGGCTGGAGGAAATCGGATATCTGCTCCTCGGTGGTAAAGCCTCGGGCATACAGCACGGCTGCCACTAGTGGGTGAATACCCAGCGCCAAAGCAATATCTTGCTCGAATTCCTGATTGCGGGGCGCGACTAACCATTGCCCCTGACCGGGCATACTTGCCTCCGTCTATATGGGTAGCTACTGATGGGCAGTATACGGCATATATGGGCACCTGTCAACGGCAGCATTCAGAGACTTACGGCCGAGCCTGCCCGTCGTTGGAGGGCCGGGCCTGCTTCGCTCGACGCGGCCCCTCCCAAGGCGATCACGCGCGCGGAGACGAGGGCCAGTCCCTATTACAGAGGAGTGCCGCGGCCATAGGAGTTGTCCACCTTGGTCAGGCGGATTTTTGACGGCCCCTCACGATCGGGGGCGACCTCCGGCACTTCGACAATATACCCATGCACGTTAGCCACCAGCCCGGCCTGCGGCACCGGCAGCACCTGCTCGCTACTAATCTGGATAATATCGCCGACGTCGTAGCGCCGATACTCCTGGCGGAGCCGGTCGGGGTCATCCGGCTTTATCTCATACCGTTCCGGATGAATCTCTTCACTAGCCCGCACAAATAGTTTTATCCCCAGTTCCTCCTCTAACTCGGTAGCCACGGTTCCGTGCGGGCCTACTATCGCCAACGAGACCATGGGGTCGGCGATCACCAGCGCGCCGCGGATGTCTTCACCAATTATCATCGAGCGCAACTGCTGGATGACCCGGATAGCCATGGTATCAGCGCCCAGGATTTTGCCTGAGCCCCCACAGCATGGGCAGGCGGTCTGCAGCTTCTGCGCGAGATTCTCGCCGGTACGCTTGCGGGTCATCTCCACCAGACCCAGGCGGGTGATATGCATTATCCGCGTGCGCATCCGGTCTTCAGCAAAGGCCAGGCGCAGCGCCGCATTGACCTGCCGGCGGTGGCGGGCCTTATCCATATCAATGAAATCAATGACAATAATGCCGCCGATATCCCGCAGCCGCAGTTGTCGGGCAATCTCCTCGGTGGCTTCCAAATTAGTGCGCAGCACCGTCTCTTCCAGGCTGCCAGTACCCGTGAACTTGCCCGTATTGACATCAATACTCGTAAGCGCCTCGGTTGGGTCAATGTTGATAAAACCCCCGTGCGACAACCACACCTTGCTGCGCAGGGCCTTATCTATCTCTTGCTCGATGCCGTAGTGGGTGAAAATTGGCTCTTTGGACTGGTACAGTTGCACGCCGCCTCGTAGGTCAGGAGCGACATTGTCCAGCAGGTTGAGGACTTGATCATAGGTAACCTTGTCATCTATTACAAACTCGTCTACATCGGCAGATAGGACATCACGGACAACCTCAAAGACCAGGCTAAGGTCCTGATGTATCAGGGCCGGAGCCCGTGCTTGCCGGGTTTTACTCTCAATGGACCGCCACAGCTTCATCAGGAATCTAACGTCGCTTTCCAGTTCATTGCGGCCGGCGCCCTCGGCCTGGGTACGCACAATGATGCCAAAATCCGGGGGACAGACTTTAGCGGCTAACTTGCGCAATCCTTCTCGGGCGGCCTCATCCCCGATCTTCTTGGATACTCCCACCTTGCCCTGACTATCGGTCATCAGCACCAGATAGCGCCCCGGCAGCGAGATACTACGGGTAGCCCGAGCCCCCTTCGTATCCAGTGGCCCCTTGGTAACTTGCACCAAGAATTCGTCACCCGGTTTAACTACCTTACTGATCGAGGGCAGGGCGCGGGAAGAATCGCGACCTCTACCCGCCGCCGGCCCATTTACTATCGCATCGGAGACGTGCAAAAAGACGTTCTTTTCGATGCCACAGTCCACAAAGGCCGCATCCAGCCCCACTACTACATCCTGTACGCGGCACAGGTAGATATTACCCACTACACTCTCTTCGCGTTCGTACATCACTTCGGCCAGGCGGGAATCTTCCAGTATCGCCACCCGCACTTGCCACCGGTCAATATTGGCAATAATCTGCTTCTTCACTTTTTCAACTCTACTCCCTTGGCGAATCCACCATTAACGCTCCGGCGGGGCGGCACCGGACTCCTGTCCCTGCCTGCCGACACCAGACGCTGTGGTTCGCTGATATTTTACTCAAGCCTCATACATACCGAGCCGTACCAGCCGGCTCACTCTTAGCTGGCCCTGGCCCATCATCTGCGTCAGGGCGCTAATGACCTCTTCGGGTTTGACCAGATTCTCCGGGCCAAAGCCCAGATTCATATATAGGTAAACCTTATTGTCTTTATGTTGGGGCCTCAACTCATAGGTGTGAGGCCGAATATCTATCTGGCGGACCTGACGTTTGGTCTCGCGTTTGATATTGACATGCTCAGCTTCACCGAATTGTTCTAGGGCGCTGTGGAGCTGCTCTTCACTGGCATCTACAATGTCTACGCTTATATTATACTCGGCCCGCGACAAATTAGCAAAAGGCGAGCGCCGGCCCCGGGCTAATACCTGCGCCGAGACCAAATTCAGTCCCGGCGGCAACTGCTTACTCAGGGCCTTACCTAAGTCCCAGGGCGGCGCCTCCCTGGCCAGGTCAATTTCACAAAGCTCCCGGCGCCCTTCGGCTCCCACCGGCAGGGGCGGCGCAAAGCTAATCTTCGCCCGCGGGTGATAGCCCGCAGTGTAGTCAACCGGAATCTGGGCACGGCGCAAGGCCCGGTCAAAGACTCGGGCCGTCTCTAGATGAGACAGATGTCGCATCTTTGCCGTCTTCTCAAATTCCACCCATAAATACGGTCGTTGGTGATCAGGCATACTCTTCCGTCCTGGCCGTCTGCGCCGCGGCAGTCGCAGCACCTTCACCAGCTATCATAGGACAGGGCGCCATAAAGTCATTCAGTCCGCATCGTTGGCAAGCGCCGGTGCGGCAATCTTCGGTGGCGGTGGCTTCCTCAGCCCGGGCCGCCTCCCGGCGCAGAAAGTCCACCGAAACTCCAATATCAATGTGCTCCCACGGCAGAGGCGAGGACGAATGCCAGGGCCGGCCCGCTTCTGCTAGCAGGTCTCGCCCCTCGGTTACAAAGGCCTGCGCCCAATTATCAAATGAGAAATGTTCCCGCCACGCCTCCAGCATCGCGCCGCTACGGTAAACGTGCTCAATGATAGCGCCGAGACTGCGGTCACCGCGCGACAGGACTGTCTCCACCATCGTCCCCTCCGTGCCGTGGCATGATAAGCTCACATGTCGGCTGGTAAGCTGGCTCCTGAGTAACTGCTGCCTGCGGCGCAACTCCTCTAAAGGCATCTGCTGTCTCCACTGAAAGGGCGTATGCGGTTTCGGGATCAAGCAGGCCACGCTGACATTGACTTGCAGGTGCCGCCGCCGTCGCCCCAGCTTCTGCCTGCCGATCTCCACGACCTGTTGCACTAAGTCGGCAATAGCTACCACATCCTCATCAGTCTCCCCGGGCAGACCAATCATAAAATATAGCTTGATCGTCTCCCACCCCGCCGCAAACGCAGCCGTTACTGCCGCTAGTAGGTCCTGATTAGAAACGTTCTTATTTATGACGTCTCGCAGGCGCTCGGAGGCGGTTTCGGGAGCCAATGTAAGTCCGCTCTTGCGCACCTGTTGAATCTTCTCCGCCAGGCTGACGCTGAAGGTATCGGTACGCAGCGATGGCAGGCTCACTGAGACCCGCTGGCCGCCCAGGTCAGCGTGCAAGCCGTCAATCAGCTCCTCAATTTTGCTGTAGTCGGGGCAGTTAAGTGATGCCAGGGCGATTTCGTCAAAGCCCGAGTTAGCGATAATCTGGCGGGCCTGGGCACGCAAGGTAGCCACACTCTTTTCGCGCACGGGCCGGTAGATGATACCGGCTTGACAAAACCGACAGCCCCGAGTGCAGCCCCGGGCTATTTCCAGTTGCGCCCGGTCGTGCACCGTCTCTACCCACGGCACTACCGGCGTAGTAGGAAAAGGAACATTCTCAAAGTCTCGGACTATCCGCCGCCTTATCGTGCGGGGCACTTCGGCGCTAGCCGGCCGCGGACATAGCAGCCCTTCTTCAGTCCTTTCCACTTCATACAGCCCTGGCACATACACTCCTTTAATCTGGGCCAGTTGCCGCAGGAAATTCTCCCGCTCTTCGTCCGTCCGGGCAACAGCATCCCGGAATCGCGCCGGCTGCTGCAGATACAGGTCAATAATCTCCCCTACCACCTCTTCGCCTTCGCCGATAACGAAGGCGTCAAAGAAGTCAGCCAGCGGCTCAGGATTATAGGCACACGGCCCACCACCAATGACAATGGGCTCACTGGGGCGTCGCTGCTGCGCGTGAAGAGTAATGCCGCCCAGCTCGAGCAGCGACAATATGGTGGTATAAGTCAGCTCATACTGGAGAGTGATGCCGACGATGTCAAAATCATGCAAGGGCCGCCCAGTCTCCAGACCTCCCAGGGGGACGCCTTGCTCGCGCATCAGGGCCGCCGCATCTATCCAGGGATGATAGACACGCTCGCACTGCACTTCGGGGCGAGAATTGATGACGTGGTACAGGATCTGGGACCCCAGGTGCGACATCCCCACCTCATAGACATCCGGGTAGCACAGGGCGAAGGTCATCTCCACGTCCGCGGGGTCTTTGACCACCGCATTAACCTCGCCGCCAATATACCGCGCCGGACCCGCCACCACTTCTAGTATTTCATCAGGTAACATAGTTTCTTACAGGACTTCTCTCAGCAGACGAGCCTATTCTCCGCATTTCACGCCCAAAGATCGGGCATATTCTGGCGGATGTTGGCCACGGCCTGCTGTATCTGGCACAGTTTATCCTCGGCCGGGATGGTCAGGGAGAAACGCACGTAGCCCTCGCCGGTGGTGCCATAGGCGGTGCCTGGGGTGGTCAGGATGCCACAATCATTCAGGAGGGCGTGGGTGAATTCAGCGCTGGAGGCAAAGCTCGGGGGCACCGGCGCCCACACATAGAAGGTGCCACGGGGTTTCTCCAGACTCCAACCCAGTGAGTTCAGCCCTTCCACCAGGGCATCGCGCCGCCGCTGATATTCGGCTATCAGTTGCGGGTGCCACTCATCGTAACGAGCCAAAGCGGCAATGCCGGCACGCTGAATGGCCATAAACGTCCCTGAATCCACATTGCTTTTAACTTTAGACAATGCATCAATGTACTCCGCACCGCCCATCGCCCAGCCCAGCCGCCAGCCAGTCATATTGAAGGTCTTGGAGAACGAGTGCATTTCAATAGCTACGTCCTTAGCCCCATCAACTTCCAAAATGCTGTGGCAGGGCGCCTCGTCGAAACTCACCTCCACATAGGCGGCATCCTGGACAATCAGGATTTCGTTATCGCGGGCGAAGCGCACCGCTTCCTCATAGAACTCCAGTGGCGCGACAGCCCCCGTGGGGTTATTCGGATAATTCAAGAACATTATTTTGGCGGCTTCCGCGACACGGGCCGGAATACTGCCCAAATCGGGCAGAAAATCATTCTCCACCCGCAGCGCCATCGGGACAGCGTTGCCGCCGCACCAGGTAGTCTGTACCTTGAACACGGCGTAGGCGGGATCCGGCACCAGGACCACATCAGACGGGTCTATGTAGGCCCAGACGATGTGGGCCAGGGCTTCCTTGGCTCCAATCAGGCTCTGAATTTCGCCCTCCGGATTAACTTCAATCCCGAATCGCTTCTTGGCGAAATCCGCCACTGCTTGTTTATACTCAGGAATCCCGTAGCCTGATTCGTCATACTGATGAGTGCTGGGGTCCTGGGCGGCCTCACATAGCGCCTCAATGACGAAGTCGGGCGTCGGCATATCCGGGTCGCCAATCCCAAAGTCCAGTATTTGCTTGCCTTCAGCCAGCAGCTTGGCTTTGAGCATAGCGATCTCCCGGAAAGGATATGGCGGAATCCGTTGTAATCTCTGGGCAACGTCCAATTATAAACCTCCTTAAGCCGATGACCGTCGAGCCTGTGCTATTAGTTCAGGCGTTACGTCCCCCGAGAATACCTCGGCAGCCGGGCCGGTAAGAAAGACGTGGTTATCCTGAGCCCATTCCACCTGCAGCTCGCCACCCCACAGAGATACCTCCACGCGGCGGTTACTGCGCTCAGTGAGCGCCCCCGCCACCGTGGCCGCGGCGGCCCCGGTTCCGCAAGCCAAAGTCTCACCGGCGCCCCGCTCCCACACCCGCATACGCAGATGGTGTTGGTCCAGTACCGTGACAAACTCCACATTGGTACGCTCTGGGAAAAGCTGGTGGCTTTCAATGCTCGGGCCCAGTTCGGCCACCGGGAAGCTGTCCACATCATCCACGAAGATTACGCAGTGAGGGTTACCCATGGAGACACAGGTGATTTCTACCGCCGTACCATCCACCTCGAGCGGCTCCTGAATAACTGGCTGGTCCGCCGGCTCACCCCGCATAGGTATCTGTTGGCGCTCCAGTCGGGGCTGGCCCATATCCAGGCTCACGGCGACGACTTGGCCTGCTTTTACATCCATAGCCAGGGGAATGTTCCCCGCGCTGGTTTCTACCTCTAGCTTCAGCTCATCAGTCAGACCGCGCTCATAAACATACTTGGCCAAGGCCCGCAGGCCGTTACCACACATCTCGGCTTCACTGCCGTCGGCGTTGAAGATGCGCATACGGAAGTCAGCCTGGGCAGCAGGGAGGATGAGAATAATTCCGTCGCCGCCTACGCCGAAATGCCGGTCAGAGAGTACCTGCGCCAGCTTCTCCAAGTTATATTGTGATAAATCTTGATCCAGGGCATTCAAATAGATATAATCATTGCCTAAGCCATGCATCTTGGTGAACTGCACCATTGCTGCCTCCTAGCTGGTAGAAGCGGGCCGGCGCTGCGCCTCCGGAGCAATGACGGCCACTGCACTCTTATAGACTAGCAGCTCCACACCCTTAACCTCCAAGGTGAAGGTAAAGGGATCGAAGCCGGTTATGATCCCTTGGAGTTCCTTGCCGCTGGAAAACAGTACGCGCACCGGCATCTCCAGCTTCCGCAGCTCATTAAGATAGTTATCCTGAATATTGGGTTTCTCAGTGCCCATAATCATTGCCTCCCTAACCTCTCATGGGCTTAACCCCCGCTGGCCATGAGTGTGCGAGCTGCCGCCAGAATCGTCTGGATGACGCTGTCCAACTGAGGCGGATGCGCCCACGGCAGCCAAGTAAAGTCGCTCTGGTGGCGAAACCAAGTAAGTTGCCGCTTAGCGAAGCGCCGACTGTCCCGCTTGATTAGCTCAACCGTTGTGGACCAGTCGGCGTTGCCTTGCAGATAGTCAAGTAACCGGCGATAGCCAATAGCTTGCATCGCCGGCAAGCCGGTATCATACCCTGCTTCCGCCAGCCCCTGGACCTCCTCGGGCCAGCCGGCGGCCAGCATCTGCTCGACTCGCTGATCAATGCGCCGGTATAGTACAGCCCGGGGGCAGCAGACCGCGAAGCACTGGCTATTATACTCCCAATCCGGGCTATCGTCAACCAACGGCAATACCGATATGGGCTGGCCGGTCAATTCATAAACCTCCAGCGCCCGAATAATGCGCTTCAGGTCGTTGGGGGCCAGGCGACCCGCAGTCTGGGGGTCAACCTGCTGCAACCGTTGGTGCAGGCCATGGCTGCCCATTTGCTGGGCTTCTTGGCGCAGTCGCTGCCGAATGTGCTTCTCCTCGGGGGCGGGCGGGAAATCATAGTGCTCCAGCACCGCCCGAATGTACAGCCCCGTGCCGCCGCAAAGTATGGGCAAGTGGCCCCGCTGGTATATCTCCCTGATAGCCTGCTGCGCATCACGCTTAAACCGGGCCACATTGTAAAGCTCGTCAGGTTTTACTATATCTATTAGATGAAAACCAACCCGCGCCTGCTGCTCGGCAGTTGGCTTAGCTGTACCGATGTCCATCCCCTGGTATATCTGCATTGAGTCAGCCGAGACTATCTCCCCGCCGACGGCCTCGGCTACTGCCAGGGCGATATCCGTCTTGCCCACCGCGGTAGGCCCGGCTATAACTAACAAGGGAACTGGCAAACGCGCGGATGACATGGTCAAGTGACTGGGAACTCGCTCCTTTTCGCAGCGCGAACCGGAGCGGTAGCGCTGACTAATCCATGTGGACTGCCCACACGTGCTACCTACAGTTCTCGCCGCGTTCCTTCTGCCTGCGCGACCACCAATTATACAATACAGCACACACTAGCGAAACCCCACCGACGGCTGGGCAGTGCCACCAGTCTTCCCGCGGCCCCCAGAGTAGGTGGAAAAGGCCCATAAAGAACATGATAAGTGTAAAAATCAGCAAAAAGCGCAGAAGAAAATCTGGTCCCCTCGGGCGCTTCGCACGATGCTGTGGCCTCATGCGCTACTTAGCTCCTTTCAAACTTCCGGTCGAGCTGAGCGCCGGTAATGGAGATGATGATGGGGTCGCCGTGCGGGCAGATGGCCGGGGCCTGGGTTTGCAGCAGGTCAGCCAGCAAGCCGGTCATCTCTTGTGGGGTGAGGCGTTCGCCGGCCTTTATGGCACTATGACAGGCTACTGTCGCCAGGAGTTGTTCCCGCTGGCTATCCAGGTCGCCGCTGGCCTGCCACTGCGCCAAATCAGTTATCAGACCATCCAGAACTGCTTCCGGGTTCTTCTGGCCTAGTTGGGCGGGTACTGACCGCACCACATAGCTATTACCGCCGAATGGCGCTAGTGCAAAGCCGGCTTCCTCCAGCAGCGACTGGTGCTGCTCGACGGCGGCGGCCTGCTCGGCAGTCAACTCCAGGGTCAGCGGCACCACCAGCAGTTGCCTAGCCATACGCCGCGGCTGGGACTGGAGGCGCTCAAAGATAACCCGCTCGGCGGCGCGGTGCTGGTCAACAAGTAGTAGGTCCTCTCCCTGCTGACCCAAAATATACTTGGCGCTCAGTTGCCCCAGCAAGGTCAGGTCAGCCTCGCGCCGCGGCGCCGGTTGCTCAGCGCGCCTCGGAGCCTCACTCGGTTCCCCTCTCCGGGACGGAGAGGGGCCAGGGGTGAGGCCTACTTCCTCCGCTATCCCTGTCGGTTCCGCGTGGACCTCAATACCCACGTCCCGCTCGTCTACTTCATCAAAGAACGGATTAATCCGCAGGCGCTTGATGCGGCCCTCGGCCGCCGGTATGGCGGGTTGCAGGCGGCCCGCCGGCAGCAGCGACTCACCGGGCTTTTCCTTGGCCGGCGGCTCTTCACCCAGTGAGCGGTAACCGCCTGTGGCCAGCGCCTGTTGCACGGCCTGCTGAACCAGGCTATGGACCTCACCTTGCGCCCTAAAGCGGACCTCGATCTTAGTGGGATGAACGTTGGGGTCTACGTGGTGCGGGTCAATGTCCAGGCAGATGACACTTAGCGGCTGCTTGCCGGTGGGCAGCAGCATACCATAGCCTTCGCTCAGAGCATGGCTGAGCATCCGCGAGCGCACGAAGCGGCGGTTGACGAAGAAGAACTGGTGATGGCGCGTCGCCCGCGTCACCTGCGGTGCGCAGACAAATCCATAAATGCGCAGCCCCTCGCTCTCCAAATTCACCGGCAAGAAGTGGCGGGCGGTATTGCTGCCATACACCGCCGCCAGCACTGACCGCATATCCCCGGACCCCGAAGAGGTGAACGCCACTGCCTCATTGTGGGTAGCCTGCAGGGCAATTTCTGGATAAGCTAGCGCTAGCCGGAGGATCCAGTCCAGACAGTGCCCCCGCTCGGTGGCGGAGGTAGCCAGGAACTTGCGGCGCGCCGGCGTATTATAAAATAGATTGGCGACCTGCACCGTAGTGCCCGGCGGGCAGCCTACGGCCCGCAAATCAGTGACCTCGCCCCCCTCCACCAATATCGCCACGCCCTCGTCACTATCCGGGGGGCGGGTGGTGATCTTCAACTGCGAGACCGCCCCGATGCTGGGCAGCGCCTCGCCGCGAAAGCCCAGAGTAGCTATTGCCTCCAGGTCATCCTCACTGGAAATCTTAGAAGTAGCAAAGCGCTGTACCGCCAGTACCGCGTCCTCTTCCGACATCCCGCAGCCATTGTCAGCCACTTCAATGAACTTCTTGCCCCCATCGCGCAACGTAACTTCAATGCGAGTGGCCCCGGCATCAATGCTGTTCTCCACCAGTTCCTTGACGATGCTGGCGGGACGCTCCACCACCTCGCCGGCGGCGATGCGATTGGCTAAACTGTCAGAGAGGACATGAATTTGAGCCATAATACAAAGGGCTAGCCTTCACCTGCCTGTCGGATGTACTCGCGCAGCTTCTGAGCATCGTGGGGCAAGACCACTTCCGGCGCGACCCAGTTAATCCACTCTCCGGAGAGGGCCCCTGCAAAATTGATGGTGCTCAGCAGTTTTATCGCTTCGTCGTGAGGAATCCGGCCTTCTCCCATGAGGGCCAGGGTGACATCGCCCGGGTTGTCCTCCGGCCAGGTGCCGTCGTGAATATGACAGTGGCGCACATAATCCCGCACGTACCCGAAGCTCTCTGCCACCGTCTCACCCGCCCGCACCGGATGCATTATGTCCCAGTTGATGGCGGCGTGGGGATGATTTGCCTTCTTAACTACTTCGGCTGCGTCCTGCGCGCGGCTGTAGGCATCATGAGTCTCCAGGCACACGTACACGCCGAAATCCGCGGCGAACTCTGCCGCCTGCCGCAGCGAGTCGGTCACTCGCTTCTTAGCGTCATCAAAACTCATACCCTCCGGAGTGCTCCCTCCGAATACCCGCAGGTGAGAGGAGCCCACATCGGCGGCTAGCTCGCCGTAGCGCTTGCTCAGTTCAATGCTCTCAGCAATCTTGGCCTCCTCAGCCAGAGCGTAGTGAATGGAAGTAGCGACGCACGGGATCTGGACCCCACCATCGGCGAATTGAGCCTTGATGGTCGCGCGCTGTTTCTTGGTAGCCGTAAGCTCTACGCCATGGGCGTGGCCCGACTCGGCGCGCGGCTCAACCCCATCATAGCCATAACGAATAGCACCCGTTATTATCTGATTCACATCCCAGTCCGGGCATACAAACGTCATAAAGCTAATGGTCATCAGATCACTTCCCTTTGATTTTGATAATGTTATTACTCGCCTAGGCGGGGTTCTCCCACCCCGCTGCCACCAACCGCGCAGGTTGAGAACCGGCGCTACGGGTGGACATTGATGGGTCGGGAAAGACACTCACTGTCCGCCAGGCAGAAGCGGAGGGGCAAATCACCCCCGCGATTCTGGGGCAAGCCAACGCGGGTAGTAACTGTTACTGGCCGGCGGATTGCTGGCCCGGCGACTACGTACAGCGGCGGCACAGTTATATCTCCCCAATTGAGCGACAAATCAATATTCATCGCCTTAGTAAGTTTCGCCGGCCCGCTGGTTAACTCCTTCAATTCCTGCCGTCCCCGGCGCTGGCGCATCAGTTCCCGGCCGGCTATCGGTTCCACTGCTCGTACCAGTATGGCCTCCGCAATACCGGCAGGCCGGGTGACTATATTCAGACAGAAATGTACCCCATAGATCTGATAAACATAAATAGTGCCTGGGACGGCAAACATCGGGCTATTACGCTGGGTCTTACCTCGGCTGGCATGGGAGCCGGGGTCACTCGACAAGTACGCCTCAGTCTCCACAATGATCCCGGCCGTATCTCCGGCCGCTTCGCTATGGACTAAGACCTGCCCCAACAATTCGGTGGCCACCGTGACCGTCTCGCGGCTGTAGAACTCCCGCGACAGCGGCGCGGCTGAGGTAAGCATTGGTAACGAATTGTGCTCGGAATCCATACGTAATAATCCTACGTTTGCGGCCAGGGTTTTGCGGGTATTCTAATCTATAGAGGGCAGAGCTGTCGAGCGAGGGTGATATGCAATCAAAATCCCCAGTGCCCCCAATCGGTCTCGCTTGATGGTTTCTGCCCTGATTATTTGGCTAGCGGCGGTTTGACAAAAGCGGCCTCGTGTGTTACTCTCCTCCCGCACACTCTACCTATCCTCCTAGACGCTCGCCCACGCCAATCAAGGGGGCATAACTAATGGCACTAGCGAAGGCCGATTTCTTCGTGTCTACGGATGGTAATGATGCCTGGTCAGGGACATTACCGGAGCCGAATGAGACCAATACTGATGGCCCGTTTGCCACGCTGGAGCAAGCCCGCGATGCCATCCGGCAGCTCAAGGCCGCTGAGGGGCTAAACGCGCCGGTGACGGTAATGGTGCGCGGCGGGACGTACTATCTCGCCGAGCCTCTGCTCCTGGGCCCTCATGATTCAGGCACCGCCGCCTTTCCAGTCACCTATACGGCTTATCCAGATGAGCAGGCAGTGCTCAGCGGCGGGCGACCTGTCATGGCCTGGCAGCCCTATCGGGGTCAGATCCGGCAGTGTGACCTGAAGGCCCTCGGACTGGGGGAATTGAGATTCAAGCAGCTTTTCTACAAGGGAGTACGGCAGCCGTTGGCGCGATTTCCTAATCTTGATCCCCGGGAGCCCCGCACTGGCGGTTTTTTGTACTTGCCGGAAGACGTGGGGGAGGACCAGGAGAGAAGTAAGCAACTGCTGAAGTATGACCCGGCCAAGCTGGACCCCAGTGGGTGGGCCCATCCGGAGCTGGCTGAGGTCAACGTTTTCCCCTATCACAACTGGACTAATGACATCATCCCGATTGCCGAGATTGATCTGGACAACTATGTGATCAGGCTGGCGAGCGATGCGTCATACGAGCTGATTAACGACACCCGCTTTTACGTTCAGAATGTTTTTGAGGAACTGGACGCACCTGGGGAGTGGTATCTGGACAGTGAAACCAGGACGCTGTATTTCTGGCCACCGGATGACGAGTTCTGCCCTGACGAAGTCGTCATGCCCGTGCTGGACGGCCTCATTAAGCTCAAGGGTGACGCCGCCAAGGATGCCTACGTGATCCATCTTCACATTGACGGCTTTGTCCTCCGAGAATGCCGGGGGACGGCGGTGTGCCTAGAGGCGGCACAGCACTGTACTATCGCCAGGAGCACTATCACCAACACTGGCGGGGACGGCGTGGCGCTCGATTCGGCTTGCGCTGACAACCGAGTGGTGGGCAATGATATCGCCTATGTAGGCGCAACCGGCATAGAAGTCGCGGGAGAGCACAACGTTATCTCAAACAATCACATCCATGATACCGGAGCCATCAACAAGAGCTTCAATAATGCCGTATTGATCAGAGGTACGGCCCACGAAATCTCGCACAACCTTATCCACCATGTGCCTGCCTTTGGCATCAGCTTTCATGACTATGACCACATCATCGAGTACAACTACATCCACCACTTTGGTCTGGAAACAAACCTGGCCGGGGCAATCTATGCTTACTCCTTAAAGGACCCGGCGGCGGTGGGCGGAGTGATCATTCGCTTTAACAAGATGTCTGATGCTGTGGGCTACGGGATGGCCTCGCCGGGGGAGTTCGGGCCCGACCCCGGTTGGGGCATTTGGCTGGATGACATGATCAGCAATACTACTATTCACGGCAATATCCTGGTCAGGAACCTGCGCGGTGGTGTTGTGCTCCACGGGGGAAACGACAACATCATCACGAATAATATCATGGGCGCCGGCGTACCCAGTACTATAAACCATATAAGACCTGACGACGAGCCGTGCAATAACATAATCACCAAGAATATTATCTATTATCCTAATGCTGACCCCCTGCTGCTGCGGCAGTATGGCTGGACGGTGAAGGGGATCACTGAATCTGCCTCCAATGCTGCAGCAGTCCCGGTGTTTCTCTGCGGATGGAGCTCGGGTAAGGCGGCAGTTGCTGAGTCGGACTGCAATCTACTATTTCCGATTAGAGGCGAAAATGTTGACGCCCTATTCTACTTCCGCGGCGGCGCTGAGCACTATCGGGGTCCTTGGGCCGATGAGCCAGTGGAAGATCGCTTTGCGTGGTGGCGTGAGCAAGGCTACGAGGCCCACTCTATCATCGCCGACCCGCTGTTTGTAGATGCTGCCCATGATGACTATACACTGCCGCCGGAGTCGCCCGCCTTGGAGTTGGGTTTTGAGCCTATCCCTGTAGAGCGTATTGGCCTATACGCCAGTGAGGAGCGGGCCACTTGGCCGGTCGAAGATCAAGGCAGCATCTAGCGAGACGCGCCACTCTTGAAGCCCACATAAGGTTGACCGTTTGCCTTCTGGTGTGAATGAGACCAACGGGAGAGATTTCAATGAGTCAAGCGACGCAGGCAAATTATTATGTAGCCACCAACGGCCATGACGCTTGGTCGGGGACATTGCCGGAGCCGAATGAGACCAATACTGATGGCCCGTTTGCCACGCTGACCCGCGCCCGCGATGCCATCCGGCAGCTCAAGGCCGCTGAGGGGCTAAACGCGCCGGTGACAGTGATGGTGCGGAGTGGCACGTACTATCTCGCCGAGCCTCTGCTCCTGGGCCCTCATGATTCAGGCACTGAGAAGTGTCCGATAACGTATATGGCCTATCCGGGGGAAAAGCCGGTAGTAACTGGCGGAAAGAAGATCACTGGGTGGCAGCGGGGGGAGGGGCAGCTATGGGTGGCAGAGATACCCGAAGTGAAGACAGGCCAATGGTATTTTCGCCAACTCTTTGTCAATGGCGAGCGCCGGTCCCGCGGGCGTTTGCCCCGTGAGGGACTCTATACGATGGCGGGTGCCGAGGAGGGTGAGCAGCGCACCTTCCGCTACGAGCCGGGTGACATCAACCCCAACTGGCACAACCTGTCCGATGTGGAGATTGTTCTGCATCAGTTCTGGACTGAAGGGCGCATGCCGATTGAGGCGATAGACGAGGAGGCGCACACCTGCACGCTGGCCGGTCAAACCTGGCGTCCTATCACCTGGTGCAAGGGCTATTGGGTGGAGAACGTCTTTGAGGGCCTGGACGGGCCCGGCGCATGGTATCTGGACCGCCAGACCGGTCGTCTGTACTACTGGCCCCTGCCCGGCGAAGATATGACGCAGGCCGAAGCCTGGGCGCCGGTCACCCAACAGCTAGTCCGCCTCCAGGGCGACCCTGTTGCCCAGGAGTTTGTTGAGCATGTCGTCCTACGGGGGCTGACGTTCCATTACACGAGCTGGGACCTTCCGCCTCGCGGCTATGACCTGGTCCAGGCCGAGCTGGCCGCCCCGCCTGAAGGCATCCAGTTCGCCGGGTATGTGGAAGTGAGCTACAGCCCTGAGTCTTTTGTGGAGGTTCCCGCCGCGATATATGCCGAGGCGGCAAGACATTGTGCATGGGAAGACTGTGAGCTCGCGCATACCGGCGCCTGGGGTATTGAGCTTTCGCGCGGTTGTCAGGAGAATCGAATAGTGGGCAACCACATGTTTGACCTGGGAGCGGGTGCCGTGCGCGTCGGTGAACCCCAGGTGCGGGATAACGACCTCGAGGAGGCCTGGGGCAACGAAATCACCGACAATCGCCTCCTGGGGGGCTGTACGGTTTACCTGGGTGCCCCTGGTATCTGGATTGGCCAAAGCAGTAGCAACCAGGTGGCCCACAACGAGATTTCCGGCGATTTTGTATGGGGGATTTCGGTAGGTTGGCGATGGAATTACATGCCACCCAACCGCACCCAGGACAACATCATCGAATATAATCATCTCCACGACCTGGTGCCTGGTCTGACGACCCACGGCGTGCTGTATTTTCTCGGCGTGCAGCCCGGCACGATGGTTCGTTACAACCTCATTCATGACTGCGAGGGCGCCTGCGGAATCATTCTTGATAATGCTTGTGTGGGGATAGTCATCGAGAACAACCTCATCTACCGTATGCACACATTGCTGGGCCTCAACTACAATGACCTGGGCAATATTATGCGCAATAACATATTGGCCTTCGGCGCTAACGCCCAGATTGGCCGGGGTGATGACCGGATCTTAGACTCGGAAAAGCACGACCAGGGCGGTATTTTCTACCACAACATTGTCTACTGGCAGGAGGCCGACTTCATCAGCCAGAACCTGTGGATGAGCTACGACATGATCATGGACTACAATCTTTACTACGATGCCAGTGGTCACCTCATAAACTTTGCCAACAACACTCTCGAGGAATGGCAGGCCCATGGCATAGACAAGCATTCGCTGGTGGCCAACCCGTTGTTCGTGGACCCGGATAATGGTGATTTTACGCTTCAGCCGGAGTCGCCCGCCTTCAAGCTGGGCTTCAAGCCCTTCGACTTGAGCGGTGTCGGCCCGCGGCCGCGTGATCAATAGACTTTGGACTGAAACCAAAAGGGTGATCATTGCTACCCCTCAGAAGCAATCCTACTAAGGAGGAATGGCAGTGACTTACGAGTATTACCTGCTACTAGTTGGTGTTACAGTGCTGGTATTACTGGTAGGGACGATGATATACTCAGAGGCGCAGGGAGCGCAGGCGGATTTCTATGTAGCCACCAATGGCGATGACGCCTGGTCCGGGAGACTACCCGACCCGAATGCAGTGGGCACTGACGGCCCCTTTGCCACCCTGACTCGAGCCCGCGACGCGATACGGCAGCTTAAAACCGCCGACGGGCTGACGGCACCGGTGACGGTAATGGTGCGGGGCGGGACGTACTACATCCACGAGCCCTTTATCCTGAGCCCCGAGGATTCGGGGACGGAGGACTGTCCGATTACCTACATGGCCTATCCGGGGGGAAAGCCCGTGTTTAGTGGCGGGAAGGAAATCACTGGCTGGCAGCGGGGGGAGGGGCAGCTATGGGTGGCAGAGATACCAGAGGTGAAGACAGGCCAATGGTATTTCCGCCAACTCTTTGCCAATGGGCAGCGCCGCCGCCGGGCACGGCTGCCCAATAAGGACTTCTATCGCGTCGCCGAACTCCTACCCCCGGAAACCTGGGAAGATTCCCGGCGCAGAGCAGCCTTCAAATTCCATTCCGGCGACATCAAGCAGTGGGATGATCTGGATGACGCAGAAGTCATTCTATTACGCTCCTGGGACGAATCTCGCCTCCGCATCACCGAGGTGGACACCGAGGCTAGCACCGTTATTTTCACTACCCCTGGTGAAGCAGTTTTCCGGTGGGTTGAGGAGCATGCCCGCTATTATGTGGAGAATGTCCGCGCGGGTCTGGATTGTCCCGGTGAGTGGTATCTGGACCGCAAAAGCGGCGTCGTCTACTACTGGCCTCTGGCCGACGAAGATATGACTGCCGCCCAGGTCATCGCCCCATTTGCTCAGCAACTAGTGCGATTCGAGGGCGATGTAGATGCCAGAGAGTTTGTCCAGCATATTACCTTACGCGGCTTCACTTTGTGCTATTCGGACTGGACCTTGCCGGCTGAGGGCTATCCGGGATATCAGGCAGAGTGTTATCTGTCGGCTACTGTCTACGCGGAAGGCACACGGGCCTGTGCCGTCCACGACTGTGAGATAACCCATATCGGCAAATATGGCATCTGGCTTGCCCGCGGTTGCCAAGGGAACCAAATCGTAGCCAACAGCATTCACGACATTGGCGCGGGCGGAATCAAAATTGGGGAGACGACAATCCCGGAACGTGATGAGGAGCAGACAAGCGGCAACATACTCACCGATAACTACATCTATGACGGGGGCCAGGTGTTCCTCTGTGGCGTGGGAGTGCTGGTTCTGCAAAGCAGTGGCAATCTAGTCTCGCACAACGAAATCCATCACCTCAATTACACCGGCATATCGGTAGGCTGGATTTGGGGATATGAGCCCAGTCCTGCCTGCGACAACATCATCGAATACAATCATATCCACACCATCGGCCGCGGCCTACTCAGCGATATGGGTGGCATCTATACACTGGGGGTCTCACCGGGGACGGTGTTGCGTTACAACCTCATCCACGACGTAGACTCATATAGCTACGGTGGCTGGGGACTGTATACTGATGAGGGCAGTTCGAACATTCTCCTGGAAAACAACGTGGTCTACAATACCAAGACCGGCGGCTTCCACCAGCATTATGGCCGGGAAAATATTGTCCGCAACAACATCTTGGCCTTCTCACGTGAATCACAGATTCAGCGCACCCGCGAGGAGGAGCACCTCTCCTTCACTCTCGAGCGCAACATCGTCTACTGCGACAATGGGCAACTCCTCGGCAGCAACTGGGGGAACGGCAACTACCGCTTGGACTACAACCTCTACTGGGATGCATCAAGCCGGGATATCCAGTTTGCGGGGCTATCTCTTAGCGAATGGCAAGCCCAGGGCCGCGACACGCACTCTATCATCGCCGATCCGCTGTTCGTGGACCCGGACAATGGTGATTTTACGCTTCCGCCGGAGTCACCCGCCTTCAAGCTGGGCTTCAAGCCCATTGATTTAAGCGGCGTCGGCCCACGCCCCAGGGGCCAAAGATTATGAACCAGAACCCAGCGCAGATCTTACTACCCCAGAGACAATCTTACCAGGAGGGATTTCGATGAAATATGACAGTTGCCCCATGATTAGAGCCATAGTGGTGGTATTAGTGGTGGGGACGATGATGTGTTCCCCAGCCCAGGGAGCGGTGGCGAATTTCTATGTAGCCACCAATGGCAATGACGCCTGGTCCGGGAAGCTGCCAGCGCCGAATGCGGCCGGGAATGACGGGCCCTTTGCCACCCTGTCCCGGGCCCGCGACGCGATACGCGAGCTTAAGGCTAACGGGGGCTTGCATCAGCCGGTTAAAGTACTGGTGCGCGGGGGTACCTACTATCTGGCTGAGACGTTCACCCTGGAGTCGCAAGATTCCGGCACCATCAGTTTCCCCATCACCTATATGGCTTATCCCGGCGCGAAGGTGGTGCTCAGCGGCGGCCGGCCTGTGACGGGATGGAAGCCGTATCAGGGCAACATTTGGCAGTGTGATCTGAAGGCCCTCGGATTAGGGAAACTGACCTTCAAGCAGCTCTTCTACAATGGCGAACGGCAGCCGCTGGCCCGGTTCCCCAATGTTGACCCTCAGCGCCCGCGGACGGGGGGATTTCTGTATATAGCCGAAGGCGGGATGAAGGGCAGCAAGAAACTACTGAAGTATGACCCATCCAAGCTTGACCCCAGCCGATGGGCTAACCCCACGATAGCCGAGGTCAATGTCTGTCCCTACCACAACTGGAATAACAACATCATGCCCATTGCGGAGATTGACACGGCCAACCATATTATTACGCTGGCCCGTAACGCGAATTACACGCTGACTTACGACACCCGGTTCTACATCCGAAATGCCTTTGAGGAACTGGACGCGCCCGGGGAGTGGTATCTGGACAGTAAGACCAAGACCCTGTATTTCTGGCCACCGGATGATGACCTGGCACAGGGGCAAGTAGTTGTGCCGGCGCTGGACAACATTATCCACATAAAAGGCGAAGGGGCTAATAATCCCGCGTGCTACCTGCGCATCGGCGGCTTTGCCATCCAGGCGTGCCAGGTCCATGCGGTGCACCTGACAGCGGCGCAGCACTGCACCGTCGCCAAGTGCACCATTACCAACACTGGCCACCACGGGGTCCATGTCGATGGTTCCGACAACCGCGTGGTGGGTAATGATATCGCCTACACCGGCGCAGGTGGTATATATGTCGACGGACGGAACAACCTATTCTCAAACAACCACATCTACGACACTGGTGTTATCCTCAAGCGCTACCCTGGTATAACAATCAGGGGGCGAGGCAACATCGCTACCCACAATCTCATCCACGACGTGCCGGGCTTCGGTATGAGATTCCGGGGTCACGACAATATCCTCGAGTACAACGAGATACACCACGTCGGTCTGGAGACAAATCTGCCCGGGGGAATCTATTCCTGGGTCGGCTCGGACTCTACGGCGGTGGGCGGCACCATCATCCGCTTCAACAGGGTCTCTGACGCCGTGGGCTGGGGAATGCCCTCACCAGGCCAGTGGCAGTCGGGGGGTGGTGGTACTGGTATTTGGCTGGATGGCCGTTACGTCAGCGATAACACTATCTATGGGAACATCCTCATCCGGAATAAGCGCACCGGCGTTGATATACACGGCGGCCTGAATAACATCGTTGAGAATAATATCATGGGTTCAGGGATACCCAGTACATGCAACCACGTAAGGCCCGAGGACGTCCCGTGTCATAATAGAATCGTCAGGAACATTGTGTACTATGCTAACATTGACCCATGGCTCCAGCGCGTATATGGCTGGACTATGAAGACCATTACCGAAACCACCGCCAGTGCCTCGGCGACTCCGGTCTTCGTGTGTGGATGGAGCTCGATGAAGGCAGCAATCGCTGAGTCTGACTACAATCTGCTCTTCCCCATAAGCGGCGCCGATATTGACGCATTATTATACTACCGCGGCGCCGGGGTGGGGTGGCGGGGCTCCTGGGTTAATCCGCCGGTGGAAGATCGCTTTTCCTGGTGGCGGTCACTGGGCTACGAGGCACACTCCATCATCGCCGATCCGCTGTTCGTAGATGTCGCCAACGACGACTTCCGCCTCCAACCCGACTCTCCGGCCTTCAAGTTAGGCTTTAAGCCCATCCCGCAGGAGCGTATTGGCCTCTATCCCAGCCCCAATCGGGCCAGTTGGCCGCCGGCTGAACACTGGGACATCTGGCGCGAGGATATGAGAATGCGTGTCGCGGCTGAACCCAAAGCACGCCCGGAGTTCAAAGCTGCTAAGGACACCACCGCGATCATCGTGGACGGCGAGGTCGGGGAGTGGCCGTGGCACGATACTACGCAGACGGCGGTCTTACAACAGTCTTCCAGCGGCGCAGCCACCAATGCTCCGAAAAGCTACGCTTGTGCGGCCTACGATGATGAAGCTCTCTACATTGCAGTCCGCAATCTGGTCCGGGACCCAAAACTGCTTAAGACCGAGGGAGAGTGGGGCGGGAAGGACGGGCTGGAGATTGCGTTGGAGGACATATCAGGCGATGTGCTGGGGCCTATCTTGAACTTGTACGGGTACCCGGATGGTCAGTTCGAAAGTGTCACCACGGCAGGTGCGTCCGAGCAGGTAGCCCGCAAGCTCGGGGAGACAGTGACTTATGCTGCCCAGATCGGCGCTGAGGACTGGTCCTGCGAGTGGCGGATTCCGTGGGCGGCGACGGGAATTGACCCCAGCAAGGCAAAGAAGCTATGGTTCAATATCGGTGTACGCAAGATCGCCGCCGACGCGTGGGTCATCTGGGAAGGCACAGGGGGAACAATCTATTGGTTGGATAATGCCGGCGACCT
>JAUWJN010000078.1 GCA_030607655.1 bacterium | reverse complement strand
GGCCGGATCGCCTCTGTTTGGGGCGGCGGTCAACACCGCCAAGCTCTTCGCGCCTGAGGTGACTAGCATGGACACGCTTCCCATCATCCTGGCGCGCCTGGGATTGGGGAGGGAGACGGGCGCCTTGTTGGACCACTGGGCAGACCGCTCCCCGCCCTATTGCAATGGCTGGGGCCAGTATGGTCTGCAAACCGAGTCCCTGCTGCCGTTTAACTTAAACCTGGCGCGGGACGCAGCGAGCTCCGGAATAAAGGATGCTACCTGGAAGGATGCCAGAGCCGCCGAGGATCTCTTTGCTTTCCCCTCCTGGCCCTTCCGGCACATGGGCTTTGAGTCAATGTCTATCCTGGCGACTGCCATGAACGAGGTGTTGCTGCAGAGCCATGATGGCGTCCTGCGCGTGGCCCCTGCGACGCCTGACGCTCAGAATGCTCGCTTCACCTTGCATGCCCGGGGTGGCTTCGTGGTCTCCGCGGAGATCCAGAAAGGCCGGCCGCGCTGGATTGTCGTGGAAAGCCAACTGGGTAATACCTGTCGGTTACAGAATCCCTGGCCGAAAGCTTACCTGTACGAGAACGGCAAGAAGCTCCAGTCCCTGGGCCCGGGCATCGTGGAATTTCCGACCAGCAAGAATCACACTTACGTGGTAGTGCGCAGCGATAGGACGGTACGGAACTGGGAGACAGTCGCGCGCAGCCACGCAAAAAATCAGCGGGCCAAGCTGACTCCTACCGGCCGGGCCACGATCGGGCTGCCGCGCATGTTCTGAACGGTCGGATGTCGGGTCAACTGGCCCCGTTCTTGAGACTGATGCAAAAGGTGGTTACGGGTGGCTGGCGAGAGTAAATGGTTCGGCAGGCTCACCATCCCGAGCTTGCCGAGGAATTGTGTGAGTTTGGCTGGGCGAAGTTAAACACATATCGGGGCAAGGGTGCCCCTCCCACGAGTTTGGCAACAGTCTCGCTTAGCGAATCCCTCTTTGTCCGTGGAAGGGCAAATACTCATACAGGGCGAAATCAACCGCGAACGCAATCTTAGGCGTGTGAGAATGGAAAATCTCGATGAAAGGACAACTGATTACTATGCTACTCCTCATGACAACTTTAGGAAGAGCTGAACCTGCTCCCCTGCAGGAGCGAGTACCCGCCACGCGGCCTACGCCACAGCAGGCGGCTTGGCAAGACTTGGAGTATGGGATGTTCATTCACTACGGGCTGTATGCTTACACCGGCGTCTTCACCGGCATCCGCTGGATGGGTGACAGTCCGGCTAATCCTCTCTACTCCAGTTCGCTGGAGCCGGTGGACCCGGCGATATTCAATCCCACTGACCTTGATGCCGGGCAGTGGGTTGCCACCGCCAAGGAAGCCGGAATGAAGTACCTGATGTTTACTGCCAAGCACCACGATGGCTTTTGTCTATGGCCGACGGGTACCTCTGAACACAGCATCAAGCATAGCCCCTGGCGCGACGGGAAGGGCGATGTGGTGGCGGAGGTCGCGGAGGCCTGCCACGCCCAGGGCATCGGTTTCGGGCTATATCTAAGTCCCTGGGACGCCTATGCGTACCATACTCTGAAACTGTCCGACGCCGAATATGATGAGTATTACCGCCAGCAGTTGACTGAATTGCTCACTAATTATGGTGAGGTCATGGAGATCTGGTGGGATGGTGCGGGCGCGAATATGCGCCAGCACGATTGGGGCAGCTACTACCGGCTGGTCAAGTCGCTCCAGCCCAACACCCTCGTCGCCGTCAGTGGCCCCTCCGATGTCCGCTGGATGTGGGAAGTACCCAATGAGGCGGGCATTGCTCCTGACCCCAATTGGTATGTTATCCGCGTCAGCGAGAACTCGGAGAATAGCGCCTCCTTCTCCTGGTGCTGGCCCCGCGAGTTGTGGGGCCAGGATTACTGGTGGCCGGCTGAGGCCTATGCGCCCATCAATCGCTTCTGGTCGGGGGAGACCGGCTTGGCCTTTGGCCATAACCAAGATACAGTAAGGTCGGTAGAGGAGCTGTTGACGAACTACCACACCTCGGTGGGGCACGGCGCCAACCTGGTGATCAATTTCGTACCCGAGCCAAGCGGCCGGCTGGCGGATGTGGAAGTAGCGCGCATTCGGGAAGCGGGGGAGACGCTCAGGAGTATTTATGCTGAGAATCTGCGCTGCGGCGGGCAGATCACCGCCGGCAGCGCGGCTGGCGAGGGCGAGAAGCACAGCCCGGCCCGGGCTACTGATGGTGACCCGGATACCTGGTGGCAGGCGGCAGACGGCGACACGGAGGCCTGGCTGGAGGTGGACCTGGACGGGCCGATAACATTCGACCGCGCTGTGATGCAAGAAGCGATCGTCGCCGGCCAGCGCGTTGAGGCCTACCGTTTGCTCTGGTGGGATGGCCAGCAATGGCGCGAGGGCAGCGCGGGGACCAGTATCGGGCACAAGAAGATTGACATCTTCCCCGCGATCACTGCCACCAAGGTTCGCCTGGAGATCACGGCGGCAGCCCTGCCTCCAACTCTGCGCGAATTCGGCCTTTACTGCGCCTCGCCCCGCACTTAGAAGTAAGAATTCCGTGGGAGGGGCACCCTTGCCCCGACTGACGCTCTGCACTTAGAGGCGAGAGGATGTTGCCAGTTAGAATGGATATAGACCGACTACGGGATAAGCGTATCGGCGTACTGTGCGGTGGACAGTCCGGCGAGCGGGAGGTCTCCCTGCGCTCTGGCCAGGGCGTATTGGAGGCGCTGCGGCGGCAGGGCTACGATGCAATACCCATTGACCCGGAGCCGGATTTGGTGGGTCAACTTCGCGACGCCGCTGTGGAGGTGGTCTTCAATGCCCTTCACGGCGGGGCGGGCGAGGATGGCACCATTGCTGCTATATTGGACTACGCCGGTATTCCGTATGCCGGCTCGGGGATGCTGCCCAGCGCCCTGGCGATGAACAAGCTGCAGACCAAGCGCCTCCTGCAGGCGGCGGGGTTGCCTACGCCTGATTTCCTCCATCTGCGCCGCGGCGCCGATTTGGCCCCACAGGTGGCCGAGGTTACCTCTGGATTGGGATTGCCAGCCGTCACCAAACCGCTCTCGCAAGGCTCCAGTCTCGGGGTAAGTATCCCTAAGACGCCGCAGGAACTTCAGCAAGCCCTACAGGAACTGTTAGCGCAATATGGCGAGGCCCTGGTCGAGAAGTTCACTGACGGCACCGAGATTACCGTGGGAATAATTGGGGTCGGCCCTCGGCTACGGGCTTTGCCGGTATTGGAACTGGTTCCCCGCAAAGAATTCTACGACTACGAAGCCAAGTACACCAAGGGTCTGACAGAATTGATTGCTCCCGCTCGCATATCTGCGCAGCACACTACCGACGCCCAACGGGTGGCCCTGGCTGCCCATAAACTACTGGGATTATGTGGCTTCAGCCGTGTGGATATGCATCTGGACAGCCAGGGCCAGGTCTGGATTCACGAACTCAATAGCATCCCGGGGTTAACCGAGCTATCTGACGTACCGGCAGCGGCTAAGGCCGCGGGTATGAGTTATGACGAGCTAATCCTGGAAATCCTGTCCAGCGCCACCACGCGAATGTAGGCCCGCCCCTGTGTTTCTACTGCCCGCTTGCCGGCTTGAATCTCCACCAGATTACGCAGTTCTTATACGGCGCGTCGCTTTGGACAGCGTGATAGGTAATGTATTCGTTAGCTTGCCCGTCGCCGTCGACATCCACTCGCAGGATGCAGTCACCCTCGCTCACCTCGTTGTTGATCAGCGACTGCTCCCAGTTGCCCGCCGCGTCGCGGTCATAGACTAATACGCGACTGCGCGTGGGGGCTACGTCATACGTGTTAGCGATAATCTCCAGCTCCGGGTCGTCGTCCAGGTTGCCCACCTGCACGCCCATGCACCTAGGTATCTGTGTTGTGATCAAATGCTGCCTGGTCCATCCCGCGGGAGTGTGCTCAAACCACACAAGCTTGGTGTCACTAGGAGTGGCCACTACGAAGTCCCTGGCATCGCCATTATTACTTATGTCCCCCGCCGCGATCCAGCGCGGGTCCTTAAGGACAGCAGTTATTTCGTGATAGGTCCATTCCTGCGTAACATCCTCCGGCCGCTCCAGCCAGAACACCTGGTTGAACGGCTGGTGTGTGGTGCAAATCAAGTCGTGTTTGCCGTTACCGGTGATGTCCAGCATCCCGCTGAACCACGCGTAGGGCAGCTTGGCGATGCAGTGCCGCGTCCAGTTGCCGGCGACTGTTACCGGCTCCGGAGAGGGATTCTCAAACCAGTAAAACCCACTCAGATCGCTGGTATGTGCGTCGGCGTAGACGATGTCCAGGTCGCCGTCCAGGTCAATATCGTCAAGGTGGCAGTTAATAGCACAGTCCACCTTACCGGCGCCGTGGACAGGTACATGCGGCCAGGGCACCTGAGTCGGGTCCTCTGGTTGGATAATGAGCACCACCATATGTTTCTCGCAGGCGGCTACCACGTCCAGCTTACCATCGCCATCTATGTCTTCGGCCTCGCCGCCGTCGGCCCCTACCTGGTGGCCAATGATGTGCATCTCCCCGACAAACTGTTCAGCGTAAGCTCTGCCAGGACTGGCAGCCACGATGCAGGCTAGCAAGACTGCCAACAAATGTCGCTGCATTATCCTCACCTCTCATTGAGCTTACTAATTTGCGGTGTTGTTTATTATGATATGCTCCGACTTAGCTATCGATTAAGCAACTTTGGTCAGCTTTGGATCCAACCAGGCAGTAGCACTGTGACCCTCTCCTACCCGTGGGCCAATCGGGCCACGAACTGTGCCACCTCAGCGTACAGCGCATCACTATCGCCGGTGTTGGCAATAATGTCCACCACTGCGCTGCCCACCACGGCGCCATCGGCTATCTCCCAGACAGCAGCTACTTGCTCCGGCGTGCTGATGCCGAAGCCAACAGCAACGGGCAAGTCCGTTGTCCGGCGAATGCGTTCCACTGACTGGCGTAAGTCAGAGGGGAGTTCCTCCCGGGCACCAGTTACTCCCGGCCGCGAGACGGCGTAAACGAAACCAGTGGTGCGGTCGGTGGCCTGGCGAATGCGCTCATCGGTACTGGTGGGCGCTACTAAGAATATCGTGGCCAACTTGTGGGCGGCTGCTAAGCTGACCCATTGCTCGCTTTCCGCCGGTGGCAAGTCCGACACCAGCACTCCGTCCACGCCGGCCTGCTGAGAATGCTGGGCAAATGTCTCCGGTCCGAATTGCAGAATGGGGTTGAAGCAGGTCATAAAGACCAGGGGCACGCTGTTGCGCTGTTTGATCTCCGCGGCGCAGTCCAATACTCCCTGAACCGTACATCCCGCCGCCAGCGCTCGCTGCGAGGCTGCTTGAATCGTGGGACCATCGGCCAGGGGATCGGAATAGGGGATGCCCAGCTCCACAATGTCGGCCCCGGCGCCGGCGATGGTATCAACTAGCTCCACGGTCTGGAGCAAATTAGGCTCGCCGGCGGTAATGTATATTATCAGTGTGCCCCGTCCCTGCCGCTTAGCGTCAGCAAAGGCTTCTCGTACACAGTTCATTTATTCTTCGTCGCCCTTCGCGTCAGATTTCAGCAACTCGCGCACTTCCTGAGCGTCCTTATCGCCTCGGCCCGAGAGGTTAATTATGACTATCGTATCCTCATTAAGTTCCTTGGCGATTTGCAGCACATACGCTACGGCATGGGCACTTTCCAACGCCGGGATGATCCCTTCCAGTTCTGCCAGTCGCCGGAAGGCATCAAGGGCCTCGGCGTCAGTTACCGCAACGTAGTGGGCCCGACCAATCTCGCGCAGATAAGCGTGCTCCGGCCCAACGCCCGGGTAGTCCAGACCGGCCGCCACTGAGTAAGCCTCCGAGATTTGGCCGTCTGAATCCTGAAGGATATAGGAGGCAGAGCCATGTAATACCCCAAAGCTGCCGGCTGCCAGCGAGGCGCCGTGCTCACCGGTAGCCAGGCCCTTGCCGGCGGCTTCCACCCCAATTAGTTCCACCTGTTCGTCGCCGATAAACTCGTGAAAGATGCCGATGGCATTAGAGCCACCACCGACGCAGGCCACAACTTTGTCGGGCAGGCGGCCTTCCTTTTCCAGACACTGCTGGCGTGTCTCAACTCCGATTATAGTCTGAAAATCGCGGACCATAGTCGGGTAAGGATGCGGGCCGCAGACGCTGCCTAAGAGGTAGTGCGTATTCTCCACGTTAGCCATCCAATCGCGGATGGCCTCGTTGAGGGCGTCTTTGAGAGTGCCCCGCCCCGACTCGACCGGCCGCACTTCAGCTCCCAGAAGTTCCATCCGAAAGCAATTCAGCGCCTGACGGCGAATGTCCTCAGTGCCCATATATACCACTGTCTCCAGCCCGAACAAGGCTCCCACCGTGGCCGCAGCCACGCCATGCTGGCCCGCTCCGGTCTCGGCAATCAGCCGCGGTTTGCCCATTCGCTTCGCCAGCAGCCCCTGGCCCAGACAGTTGTTGATTTTGTGAGCGCCGGTGTGATTGAGGTCTTCACGCTTCAGATATATGCGCGCTCCACACACCTCACTCAGCCGTTCTGCCAAGTACAACGGCGTAGGCCGTCCAGCATACTCGCGCAAATAGTAATCCAGCGTCTGCTGGAAATCTTCATCTGCTCGTGCCTCAGCATAAGCCGCTTCCAACTCGTCCAGCGCTGCCATCAGAGTCTCGGGCACATATTGACCGCCGTACTTCCCGAAGCGGCCCTTCGGTGGTGGAGCAGTCGGTTCTTTGACTGCCATGTATTTACCGCCTTCCTATGTCATATCGGGGCACCCTTCGGCAGGCTCAGGGCAGGCCCTTCGGCAAGCTCAGGGCAGGGCGAATGCCCCCTTCTTGTCGCGCCTGCGCGATGTAGCTGCTACGGCAGCGCAAGCGCGTAGGCGAGGTTCGCCCACCTCGCTCTACTGAGGCCGCCTCACTCCTCTCTCTTCCCCTCTCCTGCACGGAGAGGGGCCAGGGGTGAGGCCGCCGTTGCTTATACCTTTACTTTAGGCACACCGCTCAGCCCACGCACGGCCACGCTGGGCTCATCACTCCTCATCAGGACTGTTCCCACCAGAATGGCATCAATGCCCGCCGCTGCCAGGCGCTCAACATCTTCGCGCGCCCCAATTCCGCTCTCGCTGACCAGCAGAGCGTTTTTCGGGGCCTCTCTGGACAGGCGCTCGGTGACAGCCAGGTCTACCTGGAGACTGGACAGGTCACGGTTATTGATACCGATTAATTGCGCGTCAATGTCCGCGGCCTGCTGCATCTCGGCCTCGTCGTGCACCTCTACCAGGGCGATCATACCCAGTTCACCGGCCAAATCATGCAAATCGTGCAGGACCGCCGGCTCCAATATGCTTGCTATCAGTAGCAGCCCATCAGCCTTCAGGGCTCTTGACTCGTAGAGTTGATAGGGATCAAAGATGAAATCCTTGCGCAGTATCGGCAGCGGTATTCGGCTCTTGGCTCGCTTGATAAAATGGGGCTCCCCCTGAAAGTAGTTCCGTTCGGTAAGCACACTGATAGCGTCGGCTCCTCCGCCGCAGTATTCCTGAGCGAGGATGCGCGGGTCAAACAGGGGCCCGGCCAGTTGCCCGGCCGATGGGCGGGCGGGCTTTAGCTCGGCAATCACGGCCACGTTAGGGCCTTGCAGGCAGGCGGCAAGATCGCGCGGCGGGGGCAGCTCCGCAATGCGCTCCTCCAGAACCTGGAGCGGGGTATCCCGCATCTCACAGCGGAGTTCCTGCCGCTTATGCTGTACTATTTCATCCAGAATTGTGCCTGTGGGCATCTTTGTCACGAGTCAATCGCTATGCGTCTGCGAGAATTCTCGCAGGGCCTGGAGCTTGGCCAGAGCCGCGCCGGAGTCAAGTGCCTGCGCCGCTAATTGCATACCTTCGTTAAGGTCACCTGCTACTCCTCCTACATATATGGCCGCGCCGGCGTTGGCCATCACGATGTCGTACCGCGGTCCTCGTTTACCCTCCAATACCGATAACAGTATTCCAGCCGACTGGGTAGTGTCACCACCTATCAAACTATCTGGCTGGGCTGTCGGTACCCCCAGGGTTTCAGGCGTGAGGTGATAGGTGTCTATCTGGCCATCAGCTAACTCCGCCACCAGCGTCTCTCCCATCGTGGATATTTCATCCAGGCCGTCCAGGCCGTGCACAATCATAGCCCGCTCAGCGCCGAGCTTGCTGAGAGCTTCGGCCATCGGCTCGACCCACTCAGGCGAAAATACTCCCAAAAGCTGCCGGGCCGCTCCGGCGGGATTGGTAAGTGGCCCCAGCAGATTGAACACCGTGCGAACCCCCATTTCCCGACGCGGCCCAATGGCATGTTTCATCGCCGGATGCAAATTAGGCGCGAACAGAAAGCCCAACCCGATTTGGTCAATACATTCTCCCACCGCAGCGGGTGGCAGGTCAATATTGACCCCCAATTCAACCAGCACATCGGCACTGCCGCAGGCGCTGGAGACCGAGCGGTTACCGTGCTTGGCGATGGGTACGCCCGCCGCGGCGGCCACCAGGGCGGCGGCGGTAGATATGTTAAAGGTATCCAGGCCATCGCCGCCGGTCCCACAAGTATCCACCAAATCTTGTCGGTTAGTTTCAATTCTTACACAGTGGCGGCGCATAGTGCGGGCAAACCCGCCGATTTCTTCGGCAGTTTCGCCTTTCATGCGCAGGGCCATCAGGAGGGCGCCAATCTGCGCGCCGGTAGCTTGGCCCGACATTATATGCTCCATGATGGCCTCGCCTTCGGCGGCGCTCAAGTGCTCGCTGCGACTGAGTTTTTCCAACACTGCTGGTATCATCTGCCTCACTCCTCTCACAGGTTAGCGTTTGCGGGCCGGCCTCCCACCTTCGCTGCAAAGCG
>JAUWJN010000230.1 GCA_030607655.1 bacterium | reverse complement strand
GGCGAGTTCTTCTTCACTCGCCTCAACCGGCCTATTGAGGCCTGGTGTCTGGCGCGGCTGCGAGAAAAGGGGATGTTGCCCGCAGTTGAGGCAGATGAATTTGACTACCATGAGACTTGATACCGCAGTTGACATCAACGGGGAAACCCAGATCGCCGGCGTGATAGCCTGGCCGGTGGGCCACAGCCTCTCTCCGCCGATGCATAATGCCGCCTTTAAGCATCTGGGGCTTAATTGGGCTTATGCAGCTTTCGAAGTGCCGCCCGACCGGGTTAAACAAGCTATTGCTGGCCTGCGCGGTCTGCAGATGAGGGGTCTGAATGTAACCATCCCCCATAAGGCTGCCGTAGTTGAGTATCTGGATGAAGTTTCCGAGATCGCTCAGATTCTGGACGCAGTCAACACCATAACAAATGTGGAGGGTCATCTGACCGGCTACAATACCGATGGGCCGGGCTTTCTACGCGCGGTGGCGGAGGTGGGCGAGGAGGTAACAGGCAAGCGGGTGACGGTGATTGGGGCCGGCGGGGCGGCGCGGGCGGTGGCGGTGGCGGTTGCCCGAGCCGATGCCGAGGAATTGACTATCCTGAATCGCACGGCCAGCCGGGCCGTACAGCTCTCGGAGTTAGTCACCCAGCACAGCCCTCTCGCAGCAGTACCAGCGCTGGGTCTGGACGCTCCCGAGGCGGCTGAGGCAGTCAGGAGCGCCGATATCTTGATAGACTGTACTCCGGTCGGGATGCATCCGCACGAGGATGTCCCGCCAGTAGTGCCCGCCGGGTGGCTAACGGGCCATCAACTGGTCTGCGATCTCACTTACAATCCCCGTGAGACTGTCCTGCTACAAGCGGCCCGGCAGGTAGGAGCGCGTACTCTGGATGGCACGGGGATGCTGGTGCATCAAGGGGCCATCGCCTTTGAACGCTGGACCGGGCAGGAGGCGCCAGTCGCCATAATGCGCCAGGCGCTATTGGAGGGACTGGACAGGGGATAGCTATTAGCAACGACAGCAACGGCAGCAACAACAGCTATTATCTATAAGTGGTGACCACGGCGGGTAAGCCGTTGTCTGTTGTTATTTGGCGTTATCCTTGCCGTCTGTAGGGGCGAAAGTTGCTTGCAACTTCCGCCCGTTCTTCCCTGCCGTCAAATGGGGGGGTCGTGTCAGGCGTAGCGCCGGCCTGCTGCCCTTTCTGAACGCTGGATGCCGAACGCTGAACGCTGTGGACATAGCTACTATGCGAGTAGCACTAGTACATGATTATCTTATGCAGGGGATGCGGGGCGCTGAGCGGGTCCTGGCCCAGATGCATGACCTTTACCCGCAGGCGCCCATCTACACTCTGCTGTTTGACCCGGTTAAGATGGGCAACACAGTAGAGGGCTGGGATATCCGCACTTCATTTCTCCAGAAGCTACCCGGTGCACTAAAGCTGCATCGCAAGCTCTTCCCGCTGATGCCGCTGGCGGTGGAGCTACTTGACTTGCGGCAGTATGACTTGGTAATAAGCTCCAGCAGCGCCTGGGTCAAAAACGTGCGGCATGCTCCCCAAGCTACCCATATCTGTTACTGCTACTCGCCGGCCCGATTCCTGTGGTTCTGGAGCGAGCAGTATATTAACAGCATGCAGACGGGGCTGGTTGCCAAGTGGCTGGTGCGCGCTACGCTGCCGGGCTTGCGGTGGTGGGATAAGCGCAGCACGCCGCGAGTCAGCCACTTCGTAGCCATATCTCGCACCGTTCAGCAGCGGATTCGCCAGTATTTCGGTAGGGATTCGGTGGTGATATATCCGCCGGTGGATACCGAGCGCTTCGTACCCGTAGCCGAGGATGAAGATTACTTCCTAATCGTAGGTGCGCTTAATCCCTATAAGCGAGTTGACGTGGCCATAGAAGCCTTCAATCGGTTAGGGCTGCCCCTGGTAATAATAGGTGATGGTCCAGAGTATGAGCGCCTGCAAGCCCTGGCCGGCCCCACGGTGCAACTGCTGGGCTGGCGCGGAGATGAAGAGGTCGAGTATCACATCGCCCGCTGTCGCGCATTCATAATGCCCCAGGAAGAGGACTTTGGTATCGCCCCGCTAGAGGCCCAAAGTGCCGGGCGGCCGGTGATTGCTTACGGCGCTGGCGGGGTCCTGGAGACCATCGTTGAGAACCAAACTGGCCTACTATTCTCTGAGCAGACACCCGATTCCTTATGTGCGACAGTGCGTCACTTCCCCACAATGAGCTTTGATAAACAACAATGTCGGGACAATGCTCTACGCTTCACCACCAGCCGCTTTCGGGAGGAATTTGCTGAATTCGTCGAGAACGTTACCAAGTAATAACTGACTTTAGCTCAGATTTCCACGAGAAAAGAGGGAGCCACATGGAAGTAGGCTTTGCCAGAGTTGATATCACGCCGCCCCTAGGGGAGCGCCCGGCTGAGGAAAGTGCCCGACTCGTAGAGAGCAAGCTGTACGCGCGGGCTATGTGTCTGCGGGAGCAGGACCAGCTCATAGTCATCGTAAGCTGCGATCTGCTAATGATAGAGACTGAGACGGTAAACCAAATTAAGGGCATGATTGCCGCAAGCATTCCTGTTGGGCGGGAGAATGTTCTGATAGCGGCCACCCATACCCACAAGGCTCCGAATATCGTGCCACTGCTGGGGGCGTCTATTGACACGGATTATCTCAACAATTTCCGCGCGAAGGTAGAAGAAGCCGCTGGTGAAGCGTACCGTAATCTGCAACCGGCCAGATTAGGTGTTGCTTCTACCCGCGTGGAGAATCTGGCCTTCAACAGAAGGTTCATAATGCGCGATGGCACCGTCCAAACGCATCCGTTGAAGAATGACCCCAACATTTTGGAGGCCGAAGGGCCGGCTGACCCCGAGTTAGGGATAATTTATGCAGTTGACCAGGCGGATAACGTCCTGGGCGGCATCATCAACTTTGCCTGTCATGGTACAGTGCTGGAGAGATACAATAATGCGATCTCGGCGGATTATCCGGGTTATGCCTCCCGAAAGGTGGAGGAACTTCTGGGTCCGGCGACCACGGTGTTATTTCTCAACGGGGCCTGTGGCAATATCTGCCAGGTGAATATTCTGAACCCGGATACCTGGGAGGTCGGCCCCGCCTGGGCTGAGCACATGGGGGAACGAACGGCCGCCGCCGCAGCAGAAGCGATCCGAACACATGAGTTTGTTCCCCAGGAGGGCATAAAGGTACTCACGGACACGTTCACCATCCCCAGGCGCAAGGTGCCCGAAGAGGTGATAGCAGCAGCCCGCGTAAAGGCTGCGGCGCCAGATGCCCCGCGGACCGAGCGCCTCAGCGAGTATGGCGCGGAACGAATCGAGGAACTTCCCGACGATACACTGTCCCTGACCGACATCTCCAAGACGGCATTCTGGGGACAGATGGAAGCCCGGAAACTGCTCGCCGTTTGGGACTACTACGAGGAGAATCCGAATGTTGATGTTCCTATAACCATTCTCTGTATAGGAGACCTGGCGCTGGTGGCGGTACCCTCCGAGCTTTTTGTAGAGTTTGGCCTGGAGATAAAACAGCAGTCTCCGTTCAAGTACACGTTCATCTCGGAACTGACCAACGGCTGGGTCGGCTACATGCCGACGGCAAAGGCCTTTTCCAGACCAGGTAGCTACGAGACACAGTTCAGCACCGTAACGCCACTGGCCGAGAACGCGGGCCAGCTTCTTACTGAGCGGGTCATTCAACTACTCAGCTAATGGTCTGACGCCTAAGAGTTTGGTGGGGGTAGGGGCGGACTTGAATTTGAGAAGCCCTGGTTCAAGGCTCCTTGAAAGTGGCCACGGCGTATGATATAATTTCGTCGCAATACTTTAGCGCAGAGGATGGGAATCAATGAATAACTCCTTCAAACTCGTACAACCCAAGGTAGTTCCACCGCTTGACGAGCAGTTTCGGCCGGCGTCGCTGGCCAATCGCGCTTTTCTGGAGTCCACAGAGTCAGCCGGTGACGCGGTTCCGCTAGTAATCGCGCTGGAGCGGGAGGATGGCATTACTTCAGTCTTCGCGACCCAGGTGCACGCCGCTGACAGCCCGCAGGCTGACGCTAATCTGCCGTACGTCGAGCGACTGGTCAAGACCCTCCTCTGGCTGAGAGGAGGCTGGCGTGTCGTTCTGGGGGGGCCCGAGCAGGTCGGTCAATATATCAAGGATGTCTATTCTCCGACCGGCGCTCAGGCTTTTGATGCGGAGTTTATGGGTGGCGTATACGAGCAGCCCTTTACGGTAGAGATTACCGAGCCGGAG
>JAUWJN010000183.1 GCA_030607655.1 bacterium | reverse complement strand
TCAACTGCACACCTCCCACATCCACTAGTAGCCGCCGGGGTTGCTCACTAATCTGCTGGCCGCGGACCAGGTGGCAAGGGGCATGGTAGGTGACGGTGAGTCGGTCGCGTTGGCGGGGTTCAGGCAGGGACAACTCCGACAGTATCTCTGTGAAATCACGCACCGACTCGGCAATCTTTTTCGCCGCCTCAGCCAACTCCGGGGTATCCTCAAGTAATTGATCATACTTTTTCAGAAAGCTGCTGCAACTGCCACACTCGGTTACAATAAAATCGGCCTGCAGGTCCCGGAGAATTTCTACATTCTGACGCGCCAGTTGCTTGGTTGCTGCCAGGTCGCCATACGAATATGCCGGCAGCCCACAGCAGTTATGTTCAACTACCAGTATCTCACAGCCCCCCAAACTCAACAGCTTAATGGCCGCCTCACCGGTGTGCGGCAGTAAGAAAGCAGTACCGCAGCCAATAAAATAGAGTATGCGAGGGCCGTGGCCAGCCACTTCTTTAGGGGGCTTCAGAAGCCAACCGGGCCGGTCGCCCTCTGTTCCGCGCGTAAAGCCCATACTGGCCAAGCGGTCGCGCAGAAAACGCCGCGGCATCCTGGCCATCAAGCCCTCAGCTCCTTCCAGCGTCGCGTCTATCCATCTTAATATCCCTAACTGACGAGCCAGACTGGACAGCCCACTACGCTTCCCTAATGACAACAAGCGCATTAAGTATCTCAATCGCTGGGGCGCGGGGAGGAGCTGGTGAAGGATATAATGCAATACGGGCGGCTCGCCGTGGGTTTCGTAGAATTGCTGCCGGGCCTGGACCATCAATTCATCAGTCTTGACACTGCTAAGGCACTCCACAGTGCAGGCCCCACACAGCAGGCACTCAAAAAATGGATTGCGCAGGCCCTCATCATCAGGCACCTCTTCGCTAATCAGGTCGCGCAGCAGGGTATTGCGTCCGCGGGCGGTGGCGCCCTCCGCCAGGGATACCTGATACGTGGGACATACCCGCAGACAGTATCCACACTGATTACACCTTATTAGTTCGGCACTGATGAATTCAGTGTCCATAGCCCTATCCAATCTCATTCTGTTCCCCTCTCCGAAACGGAGAGTCGCCGACGCGCCAAAGCCGCTATGGCGACGGCGCGGGGCCAGGGGTGAGGTATTCTTCAGGCCCACGGCAGCCGGGGCAAAATTCCGCCCGGATCAAAGCTGGCCTTAAGTTGCCGTGACAAGTGGCCGGTCAATCCGTCTAACTGGACTCCGCTCGCTTCGGCAAACCCTGGCGGCACCCAGGAAAAGCTGGCGCTATATCGGTCGGCTGTCTCGAGTAATTCCCTCGCTATAACCTTGAGCACATCGCTATCTGTCGGGGTGGGAACACGAATAATGCCCAGATTAGCCGCTACGGTGATAGGGGCCTCGCAATCAACTTCCTTCATTATGAGATCAATCTCCGCAACTATCCGACAGACTTCCGAGGGGTAACAGGTCAGATGGGCGCAGTGTTGGTCAGCACCTCGGCTGCCCAGATTCGCCACCTGCTGCCATAGTTGGTCATATTCCTGCCCCTCCAGTTGCTGGCTGGCGATATTATGATGCTCGCAGAGGGCAGAAAACAGGTCCAGTTGCTCGGTCACCTCCACGGCTAAGCCCTCCAGCGCTATCAGTAAGACCCAACCGTCTTCGTCCCGCTCCATATCAAGGTATGAGGCGGCTAGCGAGTTGAGCAGTTCCGCGGCGGTGGGGCGCAGAATTGAGCCACGCAGTTCTTGCAGCATCGGTGCCAGGTTGCCCGGGAAAGCGGTCGCCAAGGTGAGCGTCTCTCGGCGTTCAGGCAGCGGAAGGGTGCGCAGCGTGATTTCGGTTACTACTCCTAGGGTGCCATAAGACCCGATAAATAGCTTCTCTAAGCTATATCCTGAAACATTCTTAACACAGGTAGATCCAAACTTAACTAGGCTACCGTCGGGCAGTGCTGCTTGTAGTCCGGTCACTAAATCCCGCGCCGTGCCGTACAACAGCCGATGGGGGCCACTATCGGCGGTAGCGATTACTCCTCCGACGGTAGCCTGGTCATAGTGGGGTGGACGCAGGGGCACCCTTTGACCCTCTGCTGCCAGTGCCTGGTTAAGCTCGGCCAGGCGCACCCCTGCCTGTACGGTGGCCGTCAGATTGTCAGTGTCTAACTGATGAATCTTGTTCAGGCCAAGTGTTGAGACCACCTGGATATGGTCTGGGAGAGGCCCCGACTTAGTACTTGCGCCGCAGATGGCTAACGGCTGGTCACTGCGGCAGGCGAGGGCGAGCAGCTTGGCTATCGCCTCGTAATCATAAGGCTGCCAGGCACGGTTGCCATCTCGCACACACACCGCTGCGGCAGCCTGCTCAAAAGAGCCCTCAGGCAAAGACAGCGGTTGGGCTGCAGGAAAGTCATCCGGGTCGGGCAATACTTTACCCGGGTTGCACAAATAGTGAGGGTCAAAGAGGTCCTTGACTCGCTGCATTGCGCTCAACTCGGCATTACCAAACATCCGGGACATCCACTTGCGCTTCTGCGAGCCGATACCGTGTTCTCCGGTTAGCACGCCCCCGTATTCGATGGCCAGGCGTGTGATTTCATCATCTACCTGCTTGACCCGTTGCACTTGGTCGGGATCACGGGGATCAAAGAGCACCTCCGGATGAAGGTTGCCATCACCGGCGTGAAGTATATTCCCAATCTTTATGTTATACTTCTCACCCAGTTCGACAACCTGACGCAATACCTGGGGCAGGGCCGTTCGGGGCACAACAATATCAGCCGTAAGCCTACTAGGCGCCAGATTGGCGAGGGCAGCGGCGCCGCCTTTGCGGCCCCGCCACAGAAGACTACGCTCCTGTTCGTCCTGAGCCGTTTGAAAGCTGCGTACCCGGTTACGCTCACAGACGGCCTTGATGCGTTGTATTTGCTCGCTCATGCTCGCCTGCAGGCCCTCCACCTCTATGATGAGCACGGCCTCGGCATCCAGAGGATAGCCTGCCTGCATGGATTGTTCTACGGCCTGGATGAGCAGGTTGTCCATCATCTCCAGGGTGGCGGGAATCAACCCGTCAGCGATAATGTCGGAAACTGCCTGACTGGCGTCGTCCAGCTCGTTAAAGACAGCCAGCATAGTCGTTATTGCCTCAGGCAGGGGCATTATCCGGCAGGTTATCTCGGTAACCACCCCGAAAGTGCCCTCGCTGCCCACCAGCAGCCCCGTCAGGTCGTACCCTAGTTGATCGTGGGGGAGGCTGCCGGTACGCAATATCTGGGCATCGGGAAGAACCACTTCCAGCCCCAGGATATGATTAGTCGTCACGCCGTACTTTAGGCAATGTGGCCCCCCGGCGTTCTCGGCGACATTGCCCCCCAGAGTACAGACGCCTTGACTGGCGGGATCAGGAGCGTAGAAGTAGCCCCCGGCGGCCAGCTCGTCTTGCAAATCAATGTTTACCACCCCGGGCTGGACCACTGCACACAGATTGCCATAGTCAATCTGGATGATGTGATTCATTCGGGTCAGACTGATGACCACCCCACCAGCCACCGGCACTGGCCCGCCCGACAGGCTAGTGCCGGCCCCCCGCGGAACAAAGGGCACACCCCGGACAGCGCACGCCTTGACTACGGCAACCACCTCTTCAGTGGTCTCCGGCAGAACCACCGCCTCAGGCAGTGCCTCATCAAGTGCCGCGTCATACTTATACAGATGCCGCGAGACCGGATCCGCCAGGACCCGGTCAGGTGACAGGATCTGTCCTAACCTCGTTACCAGGTCGTCAGTAACTTTGTTCATTCGCTACTAGAAGATTCGCCAGGTTGGGGGAACTGAATAAACTGCTCTATTCTGGCCGTCTGCATAATGGCGCGGCGCATCTCGTCGGCTGCTTGTAATAACTTGGCCGTGTGAATACGATCTTTAAGCTCCGCGCTAATTTCTTCGAAAGGAGGAGTTCCGAGCTCCTGATATGCCTCCCGCCGTACTATGTGGTAGCCCATTTTACTCTGCACCACAGGGCTAATATCTCCGTCCTGGTGTAGTTGGAAGGCAGCCTGCTGTAAGGGATCTTCGCCCCGGACAACAAAGCCAAGCAGGCCCCCATTATCGCGTCCGTAGGGGTCTATGGAGTATCTATTGGCGGCCTCTTCAAAGCTGATCCTGCCTCCCAGGACATCTGTTCTGATTTCTTGGGCCTGTTCCTCAGTAGTTACACAGACGTGGCTAATCTTCATCGCCTCGGGCCGTTCCATTTCTCCGGGGTGAGTTTCGTAGTACTGACGTACCTCATCGTCCGTTACTTTAACTTTCTCAGCTACCATCCGTTCTAGCATCATTTGCAAGCATATCCGCTCGCGGAAGGTCTCCGCATTAATATGACGCCCGACCAGCCAGGCGGCGAATACCTCTTCAGCAGGACGATCGGTGCGAACCCGGCTAATGATCTGCTGCTTGGCCTCTTGATAACGAGCGTCAATCTCCTCCGGCGAGACAGTAATGTTATTCTTCGCGGCCTCCTGGCGGATCGCCAACGCCTCAATCATCGTCTGGAGCACCGCGGAGCCGTGGCGGCTCTCTAGAGTCTCAATAAATGCACTCGCGGAGATTTCCTCGCCATTGACTTTGGCCACGGCTTCATCAGCTAGGGCCGGCCATGCCCAAAACAGCATTGCGGCGCCCAGGATGACTGCCCAAGCCCTGATATGACTGGTAGTTAGAAACATAGCTATGCTCCTTGCTTAAGGATAATGTTGTTTGCGGTGTTACCGACCAATGACGGCTGTGCCTGGTCGGCGGATACTGGAGCCGGAATTAGGGCCTGTCCCGCCTCTATTATCACCTTTGTCCCCAACTCCGCGGATAACTCCTTGAATCGCTCCAGAATGCGGTCTCGGCGTTCTCCCGTAGCATACTCAGGCCCCAACCGTGACCACGGTATCCAGCTCGGCCTCATCGCCAGCCGCCAGCCGCCACCCTCAGTATAGTACAAGGTGAACAGGCCGCTTTCCATCCGTTCCCCGGACCGCTGATCAAAGATGAAGTTGCCCATACTATACAGGATAGGACGCTGTTTGTATATCTCCACACCGGCCAAAACATGCGGATGGTGACCGAGAACCACATCGGCCCCCGCATCAATACTGGTATGCGCTACTTGGATCTGCCGCGCGCTAGGATGACGATGATACTCCGTTCCCCAATGATATGAGACTGCTAATAAGTCACATTTGTTCTTCGCGGCCGCAATCTGCGACTCCAGATTGGAAAGCTCGTTGTCTAGCTTTGAGTAAGAACCGTGGGCAAAGTTTAGGTCAGTATACGCCAGGAAACCTACCTTCAATCCCTCCACACTGAGAAACGTGGGCCGGGAGCCCTCCGACTTATCCGCGGCGGCCCCCACATAGGCAATGCCGGCCTCTTCCAGATGCTGGAGAGTTTGCAGCAGCCCGGCCCGGCCGGCATTCAGAGTATGATTATTCGCTAACGAGACAATATCAAACCCGCCGAGCGTCAGGACATTCACCGTCTTGGGATGGGCGCGAAAGACCAGGTCCTCCCGTGGGGAGTGCGGGCCCACGGTGGACAGCGGACACTCCAGATTGCCAAAAGCAATATCTGCCTCTTGCAACTTGGAGGCTACCTCTTCGATAATATATGCACAGCCCTTGCCATCTATCTTTTTGCCGACGGACCGATCCAGCATAATGTCGCCGACGGCAATCACAGTGAGTGGGCGTGGGGGGGGGGGCGGAGCCGGGGAACCAGTTGTTATTTCGGCAGGCCGCGATGACAGGCAACCCGCCACCACCAGCGCCATGATGACACCGACGCCTGGTACAGAGGCGCC
>JAUWJN010000014.1 GCA_030607655.1 bacterium | reverse complement strand
GGGCGCGCCATTGAGGGTGGCGCTATCGCAGACCCGGCACAGGAGCCGCCGGAAGCTGCCTGGCTGTGGACGGTGAGCGTCGCCGATGCCCCTGATGAACCTACCTACGTACAGATAGACTTCGACCAGGGAATTCCGGTAGCCTTGGATGGCGAGAAGATGGGGGGGCCGCAACTGATCAGCCGTCTGAATGCGCTGGGCGGGGCTGACGGCATCGGGCGGGTTAATATGATGGAGAACCGGCTGGTGGGCATAAAATCGCGGGAACTATACGAGGCGCCGGCGGCGACGATCATCCTGGAGGCCCACCGGGACTTGGAGTCGCTCACTCTGGACAGGGAAACTATGCACTTTAAGTCCTATCTGGAGCTGCGCTATGCCGAGCTGGTCTATTATGGGCTATGGTACACCCCGCTGCGCCAGGCGCTTGACGCCTTTATGGCTGAGACCCAGAAACGGGTCAGTGGCCAGGTCACCGTAAAGCTCCACAAGGGCCGCTGTGAGGCAATAGCCCGCGAATCAGAGTGGTCTTTATACGATTATAAGCTGGCCACCTACGCTGAGGCTGATGTTTTTGACCAGTCGGCCGCCGAAGGCTTCATCCATATCTGGTCGCTGCCCGCCAGAGTATCTGCCCGGATAGCGCGGCACTTGGGGCACAAGTAGTATGCAGGTCTCCTGCTACCAGGCCACATAGCCGCCGTCTACTGACAAGCAGTGCCCGGTGACAAAGTCAGCGGCCGGCGAAGCCAAATAGACTACCGCCCCGGCCACATCTTCTACCTCGCCAGTGTGGTGAGCAGGTATGCGCCGAATAATCTCGCTGTAGAACTCTTCGTCCTGGAAGGCTTCTATGTTCAGTTGGGTGCGAATGAAAGTAGGAGCGATGGCATTTACCTGAATATCGTGGTCCGCCAGCTCTATCGCCATTACCTTGGTGAGCTGGAGTAGGCCGCCTTTGGAGGTACAATAAACCGCCCGCATTTCCCCACCGACCAGGGCCATTGCCGAACAGATATTGATTATCTTTCCGCCTTTGCCCGCTTCAATCATACTGCGGGCTACCTTCTGGCTGAGGAAGAAGACCGCCTTCAGATTCACCGCCATTATCTTATCGTACTCTTCTTCGGGCACATCTACAAACTGGCGATAGACGTTGGTGCCAGCACAGTTCACCAGCACATCAATTCTCCCTAACTCGTCCATAGTCTGAGCGACTGCCTCATCCAAAGCCGCCAGATCGCATAGATCTATGTTTATGGGCAGAACCTGGTAGCCCAACTCCCGAAGCTCGGCGGCTGTGGCCTCCAACTCATCAGCACGTATGTCAAGCAGCACCAGGTCCGCACCCGCTTGAGCGCTAGCTAGAGCAATGCCCTGGCCGCTTCCCCGCGCCCCTCCGGTCACCATTACTACCTTGTTATCCAGTCGGAAGCTGATTTCAGCCATAGAAGATTCCCCCTAATCCATTAAGAGTCCGCCGTTGATGTCTACTATTTCGCCGGTGATAAAGCCGGCCAGGTCGGAGGCGAGAAAAGCTACGGCGGCGGCGACCTCTTCGGCAGTGCCCAGTCGCCCTACTGGTATATCCTTAATCATTGTGTGGGCTATCTCCCTGGGTGTCATATCCGTGTCAATAAAGGCGGGAGCGACGGCGTTAGAAGTCACCTCGGGGGCTCCTTCCCGGGCTACGGATTTGGTCAAGGAGATCAGGCCGGCCTTGGAAGCGGAGTAAGCCGCGCTGACCGTCAAGCCCCCCACCTTACCTGCCATAGAGGCAACAATGACAATCCGCCCCCAGCCTTGTTGCTTCATCGCCGGCAGCAACAGTTTGCAGAGCGTAAAGGCACTGGTCAGATTAACCCGAAAAATCCGCTCCCAGGACTCCACCGTGGTCTCGGCAAGCCGATCGGAACTGACAATGCCCGCATTGTTGACCAGAATGTCAACGGTGCCGAACTCTTTACTAATTGCAAGCACCATATCTTCAAGCTGTTCCTGGCTGGTCACATCACAAGCCACTCCCCGCCAGTCAGGGGGCAAGTCGGCCAGAGCTGCTTCATCTATATCGGCCACCGCTACCCGGCAACCCTCGTCGGCGAGTCGCTGGGCAATAGCACGCCCGATGCCTCGGGCGCCTCCCGTCACTAATGCTACTTTGTCTTTGATGCCCAGATCCATAATGTTCTCCTTGCCGACCAAAAGTTTACGATTCGAACTCTATGGCAATGGCTCGAGCGGGTGCCCCGGCAGTATCACGCAGCGCCAAGGGCAGGGCGACAATAAGCCACTGAGTAGGCTCCAGAATCTCAGAAGGAAATTTCAGATTCTCCAGTATCCACACCCCGGAACGGGCCAGGGCCTGGTGGGTCTTATAGTCCTGTTCTTCCTCCATCCCCGAGATGCTGATATGGTCAATACCCACGCCCACAATGCCGCGCTGGATTAGCCAATCCGCGCCGTCTGCTCGCAGCCAGGGCGACTCAAAGACCCACTCCTTGGTGTAGCCTAGCTTCTCACCCCAGCCGGTAACCAGTAAGGCCACGCTGCCCGCAGCTACTTCTATGTCGGCTGCCTCCAAATCCTCCGGGGTTATGGCCTCGCGGCTCTGTTTGCTGCGCAAATCAAAGATAGCTCCCGGACCTACAAATCCTTCTAGAGGGAAAGTGTCCAGAGTGTCGCCGCCTTCCCACATATGCCTGGAGGCATCAATGTGGGTGCCATCGTGGGTGTAAGTGACCAGGCGCTCCATCTGATACCCGTCAGTAGCATGGTTGGCCGTGACCGTGATTTCCACCGGCGGCAGCAGCGGATTGGTCGGGTTATTGGGATAGATCGGTTGAGTCAAATCTAATACGCGCCTGATCCTGTTCATATTCGCCTCCCGCTGTTATTCAGGCTATACGTCCGCAGGGGTTGTGGGGCCTATCGTTGCCCGTACTAACTATGCGGCTTGTCCCCTTGCCAGTTCATTATCAATTGGCCGCCGTCCACGGGGATATTCACACCAGTAATGTAGTCGGATTCACTGCTGGCCAGGAAGACCGCCGCGCCGGCTACGTCCTTGGGCTGCCCTATCCTCGCCACGGGCATAGTCTGGAAGCGATGATGAACGGCGGGGTCCTCAAACCACTCCATGACCTTTTCTACCAGAATGTCGCCGGGAGCAAGCGCATTTACGCAGATGTTGTACGGCCCTAATTCCGCAGCCAGGTTTATCACTAACGAGTTAATGCCGCCCTTGGTAGCTGCATAGTGAGCGCTGGCCGGCTGAGCCATCTGGGCAATGTTAGAGCTGATGAAAATTATCTTACCGCCACCAGTATTGATCATCTGCTGGGCTACCTTCTGGGTCGCGAAAAAGGTGCCCTTCAGGTTTACGTCCACTACCTTGTCAAATTTTTCCTCATTGCACTCCAGAAAGGGCGCGCCCTCAGTGATTAGGCCGGCATTATTGACCAAGATGTCAATGCGCCCGAACTGGCGGAGGGGCTCTTCAATCAAGTTATCAATATCCGCTAATACGCTAATGTCAGCTCTTACGTACAAGGCAGGGAAGCCCTCAGCCGCCAGTTGCTGGACCATAGCCTCGCCGGTCTGAGGAGTCCGGCAGGCAATTACTACCTTCGCTCCCTCGCGCGCATAAGCTTCCGTGATACCCTTGCCGATGCCGGTAGCGCCACCGGTGACAATAGCCACCTTGTCCTTTAGTCTCATCGGGTCGCCTTCCTTCGGTTAAGTTTCGTGTTTTTCAGCCTGGTCTTTTTGAGCCGCCGCGGCGATGCGGTCAATTTCCGCTACCTGCTCCTCGGTAACGTATACCGGATGGTGCTCAGTGAGAATGCGCCGGGCTTCGGCATTAGCACGCTGACGCATGGTGGTAGCGCCCTTCCGCTCCCAAGTCTCCCACTGCCCCCGGTCAGTTATCGCCGGCTGCCAGCGAGTCCGGCGCAGGTATTTTAGGGTGTGGTCAGTGTCCAGAAAATGTCCTCCCGGTCCCACCTGATTGATCACGTCTACCCCCAGCATGTCCTCATCTACCTGAATGCCTTCCACTATTCGGAAGGTCGCCCCCAGAATCTCGTGATCCACCACGCACTGCTCATAGCTGGCCAGTCTCATAGCCTCCAGGTTGCCGGTAGCGACGTGGATGATATTGCAACCGGCCAGGGCCAGGGTAAGAAAATGACTGGCACGCTCATAACCACATTGAGCATCAGGTACTTTGGAGTCAGTGGGATTGGCGCCCTGGAAGGGCAGATGATAGTAGTGAGACAGTTGGGTTTGGGCCGCGTGAATTAGAGTAGCCTCGGGAGCATTGCCCGCGTAATTAGCCTCCCTCATATCCATAATGCCGGTAGCGGACGAATAAATACAAGGCACTGCCGGTTGAACGAATTGCGCCAGCGCGATACAGCCCAGGACATTGGCGTTGACCTCAACTAACGTGCCGGCCATGGTGAAGGGGTTGGTACCGCCGGCGATAGCGTCGGCTTCGATTAACATCGGCACATTCCACTTGGCACATTCAATTGTTTCATCCAGAGAGTCAAAGGTGTGATGGAGCGGACTGTGTACACAAACGTTCACAGCAAAGGTGGGACGCTCTTGGACGGCCTTGGTACTGCCCGCTAACACCGCCGCCATTTCCACTAACCACTTTACTCCATTGCTGCCCCCGGCGAGGGTATGGTGGGGTCGCTGAGTGTTCTTCATCATCTCCGCAAAGACAAGCTGTTCGGAGCCAACCTGTGGGATATCCTGAGGGAGCACCAGGAAATGGGCGATATGATAGTACTTGAAGGAATCCTGCAGGCGGGTTAAGTCCCTCAAGTCTTGCATAGTGGAGGGACGATGGTTGCCATCCAGGTCCACCACCCACAGCGCCCCGGCCCCACCCATTGAATAGACATCGTCCGAATCGTCTAACATTACGTCATATTGGGGATCCTTCCCATATAGCGGTGTCTGTGCGGGGGCCTGTTCTATCGCGCGTCGCCATACTTCTTCGGGCATCTTTACAATCTGGGTATCAAAATCAACCTCACACCCCGCCTCAGCACACATTTTCAGGGCCTCCGGGTGCTCCATCTTGATACCCGTCTGTCCCAGGAGCTGGGCGGTCGCCTGGTCAATCTGCTTTATCTGGTCCCCAGTTAATACTCGTAACTGTCCGCCCTTAATCGGTTGAGCTGGCATCTAGCAACTTTCTCCTTCCTGGATTGGTGTACCCGCTCCGCGGCTAGCCGATAGTGGCGCTGACCTGCAAGATAGTTTGTTTCATTATCTCAATGAGTTTATCAATGTCCTCCTGCGGAATGACGAAGGGAGGCTTGATAACACTGACGTCGCCCAGGATGCCGTCAACACCGCCGCTGATGGGACAGGTGCCCAGACCGTTCTTAAAGGCCCCATCACCAATCTGCCCGCACAGATTCAGCTCCACTGGGTAGGGCTGATGAGTCTCTTTGTCTTGCACGTACTCGATTCCCATATACAGGCCCTTACCACCTCGTATATCGCCGACCATAGGCAGGTCGCTCAACTCTTGCTGCGCCTTTCGGTGCATATATTCACCCATTTTTGCGGAACGCTCCACTAGATTGTGCTTCTGGATGTACTCCTGGGCCGCCAGACCTACCGCGCAAGATAAGGGATTGCCGCCGTAAGTAAAGCCCGGCAGTGAGCGCTTGGACTCGTCAAGCACCTGCCAAATCTTCTCATGGATCAGGGTGGCCGCTAGCGGCGAATAACCGGAGGATATTCCTTTGCCGGTAGCGATCAGGTCGGGGATGATATTCCAGTGATTCATCGCAAAATACTTGCCAGTGCGCCCAAAGGCAGTGATGACCTCATCCGCTATCATTATCACGTCATACTTATCGCAGATTTGCCGGATAATAGGGAAGTACTCATCCGGGGGAGCTACGCAGCCCATCGTGTTGCCGATGGGTTCGGTGATGAAACACGATACCTGCTCAGGACCGACTTGGCGGATAGCTCGCTCCAGGGCCCCGGCGCAATCCAGGCCACACTCCGGATACGTCTTGTTATAGGGACATTGATAACAATAGGGCGGCTCCAGATGGACGACCGGGAAGTAGTAGGGGTGCAAGTCATGCCGGCGATTGCTGCGTCCGGAGTAAGAAGTAGCAGCGATAGAACTGCCGTGATAGCCACCCCAGCGGGTGATTATCATGGTTTTCGTAGCATGACCACGGCAGAGGTGATACAGCCGGGCCAGCTTTATGCATAGCTCATTGGCTTCAGTGCCGGTGGAAGTGAAATAAGCCTTGACCATCCCCGGCGGGGCCAACTCATTACAGAGCTTGTTGGCCAGAGCAACCTGCGGCTCATTTTCGTACATTGATATGTGGGCGAAAGCTAGGGTGGACGCCTGCTGAGCCATCGCCTCGACAATCTCCTTGACACCGTGCCCGATATTGCAGGGACCCACTCCCCCCGAGGCGCCATCAATATAGCGCCGTCCCTGGTCATCAATCAGGTAATGACCCTCGCCGCGCACGATGCGGGGATAGTCTTGGGTCAGGCTCTGACGCAGCAGGCTATCTTCTGGTATATCCGTCATCAAGTTTCACCTCGCAGTTAGTCAATTGGGAACTTCGCCAGCAAACGCTCCGCGTTTCTGTGACAGATGTCATGGCGGGCGTCGTCGTCAATCCGTGCGAAAAGGATGGCGCCCGCGGCGTAGTGCGGGCTGTACCAGGGCATATCGGTGCCGAAGACGATTTTCTTCGCTGACGCATTCTCCACCATGTACTCAATGATGCCATTGACGTGCAAGTAAGAATTGAGCGGCAGCGGGGTGCCGCTACCAGCGGGTTGCATAGCAAAGTCATGGGCGATATAAACACAGGTAAGTTCCAGATAGGCATTGGGGAAATCTCGGGCCACCCGCACCGAGGTTTCAAAGTCACCGAAGCCGGAATGGCCCATCAGAAACGTCGCCTCTGGATATTTCTCGGCAACCGCCGCCACCTGCTGGGGTGAGTTGAACAGGCTGTCACCCCAGGTATGGACCAGGATGATCAGCCCGCGTTCATTGGCATACTCCAGCGCCGGGGCATAGCCACTTCCCGTCAACGGGTAGGTATGATAATCCGGCCCCAGCTTCAATCCGACGAAACCGCGGGTGCGCGCGAAGTCTTCGGGCAAGCGGACCACTGCCTCCGGATAGTTGGGATTTACCACCCAGTACCCCAGGAAAAGCTCAGGACACTCATCAATGCCCTCCTGCATAAGAGTGTTGCCCCGCTCCAGGTCCCCCAATAGTGCCTCGTGGGCTGAGCATACGATTTTCTTCACTCCACATCTCTGCAGCGCATGGCGCATTTTGTCCGGGGGCATAGCAGGCAGGTATGCGCCAGGATATGGCCCGTAGTGGGTATGCATGTCAATAAGCGGACAGGTCTCTGAGCTCCCTCTCTCCATATATTCGCGGGCAATTACTGACGGATTCCCAGGCTTCACAGTCGCACCTCGCTGAGTAGTCGCTCCAGATTACCGCCGGCAAGGGCTTCCTTGGTGGCATCGTCTGTATCGGCCTGGATCAGACGCAGAAGAGCCGCACCACTACAATTATCTGGGAAGGCCGAGCCAAACAGTAAACGCTTAGGCCCGTAGCGGGCACAGAACTCTTCAATCAACCCCTCCACAATATAATATGATGTGTCCACGTACAGGTTGGGGTAGGTGTCCACCAGGGGTCGCAAGTAGCGTTCCAGGCTATGGGGGCCCTGGTTCACGGCGACCGCGGTGAGGTCGGGGAACTCCTTCATAAAGTCCCCCAGCCCAATCAGGTTGAGCTTGGCAAACAAGGGGATGCGTCTTTCCGTCATAACCTCTAACAGTTCCCCGAAGGTGCGGCCATCCAGCCGATAATGATGCTCACTGGGGAAAGCCCACAGGGCCCTTACGCCATTGGCCTTCATCGCCGCCAGGAACTCGTCCGGTGGCAGTTGCTCACCGGTTTGCGTGGGCAGGAGCGCCCAGGTAGGCTCTAACCGGGGGAATGATTCAACTTCAGTTGCGAATTGCTGATTCCAGAAGGCGGGGGAACTGCACCGCATACCGGCATGATAAACCAATGCCCGGTCAATGCCGCAGAAATCCATCTCGGCAATCAGCTCGGCGGGATCCCGCGCATAGCGGAAAGCCGGCCTCGGGCTTATTCCATAACTACAATTACAATCAAAGAGCTTCATCATCCAGCTCCTTGTAGGTGGATACGACGCGGCTTGATGCCTTCAGCGAGGGTCTGGTCGGCACCATCCGTCGGTATTACTTACTCTGTTGCTGATTTTACCTGGTGGGTAGGGGAATGTCAAGACGACCATGACAGAACTCGATACTCCGGCATCAGTGAGCGATAGGCGGAACCGTCCGTGCCCAGAGTGTTCCTAGGCGCGTGCGGCCTGATAGCAAGCGACGATATTTTCCGGCGGGACGTCGGGCTGGATGTTGTGAACCGGGCAGAACACGAACCCGCCGCCTTCCGCCAGGTCCTCAACCCGTCTGTGCACCTCAGCTTCCACCTCCTCGGGCGTGCCGCGGGGCAGCACATATTGAGTATCGCAGCCTCCCCCCCAGAAGGTCAAGTCGCGGCCAAACTCGCGCTTGAGTCGAGCCGTATCCATATCGCGCGCGGACACTTGCACGGGATTAAGTGCGTCTACGCCGATCTCAATCAGGTCAGGGATCAGCGCGTATATTGAGCCGCAGCTATGCAGCAATAGGGGTTTGCCCGAAAGCTGTTTGATGGTTCCCCACAGTCGCACGTGGTGGGGCTTGACCATCTCGCGGTATAGGTCGGGGGACATCTGCGGCCCCTGCTGTGTCCCCAGGTCGTCGTTAACCACGATGAGGTCGCACTGCTGAGCAACCGGCAGGTAGCGCTCAAAGCGCGCTAAGTGGGCATCAACGAGCCTCTCCATCAGGGCGTGGGCCAGTGGCTTGTTGATGACCAAGTCCATCATAAAGTTTGCGAACCCGCGTAGGTCCTGAGCAGCGGCCAGGACATGGTCATAGACATTTCCCGTGATGAAGTACTCGCTGGTGTGTCTTAGCTTCTTGGTGTGAGCGGCCAGCTCGTCTATCCCCAGATCCCAGAGGTCGGGCCAGTCATACTTCTCGATGTACTTGGCCCCCTTGGCCAGATCAGCCGAGCAAGTGGCATCCGCCAATGGCGCGTAGACGGGCTCAAAGTAGAACATGCCGGCCCGCCGGGCTAATCTGACCTCCCCCTCGTCAGTCAGCACAACCTCGGAGCCATCCGGCTGCTGAAGCGGTTGGAACTTGGCAGGCACTTCGCATAGCGAGCCATCCGGCAGTGTGCCTGGTCGCCATTGAGCGGGTTCAGGATGTATACCAACCACGTCCCCGCCCAACGCCTGGCGCACGTCTTGATCGATGAGCGCGACCTGTTGGACAATATCCCAGATACGCGTGCTGCCGCCGAGTCCGAGATACTGCCTAAGTCGGTTGTAGGCCACGCCAGTAAGCGTTGAGGAGTCTGTCCCGCCGATGTCAATGGGGACCATATCGGGTTGTTTATGCTGCAGTGCAGCTATAACTCGTTCTCGGGGTGTCGTCTTGATTGGTCCTTTCTTTGCTCGCCAGGTAGGGGAGAAGCCTCTTTGTGATGAATATTATAACGGAATAAACCCAAAGGTGATACGGTATGCCAAACTCATGCGTACCTGACAAAATTCCGGTAGCAATGACCATCGCCGGCGCTGACTCCAGCGGCGGGGCCGGCATTGCCGCTGATCTGAAAACCTTTGCCGCCCTCGGGGTCCACGGAACCTGTACGATTACGGCGATAACTGCGCAGAACACCCGGGGAGTCCAGCAGGCTTATCCTTTGCCTCCGGCCCTGGTCGCCGCGCAGATAGATTCTATCATAACTGACCTGCCCTGTCACGCCGCGAAGACGGGGATGCTGGCTACTGCTGAGATTATCCAGGCCGTCGCCGAGCGGGTGCGTATTCACAACATCCACCCGCTAGTGGTTGATCCCGTTATGGTAGCGGCTTCGGGCAGCCGCTTGCTAGCTGAAGAGGCCGGCGCAGTGCTGGTGGCAGAGCTTTTTCCGCTCGCCGAGGTGATTACCCCTAATATCCAGGAGGCCAGCGCTCTGCTGGGTCGGGCGGTTGAGAACGTGGATGAAATGCGAGCAGCAGCAGGCGAATTATGCGAGTTGGGCCCTCGCGTGGCAGTCATCACTGGTGGTCACCTTCCTGGCGAAGCGATTGATGTGCTTATGGACAGCCGCACCGGACAGTTGCACGAGCTGAAAGGCCCACAGGTGGCTACCGCTGGCACTCACGGCAGCGGCTGTACTTTTGCGGCTGCCCTGGCGGCGGGTCTGGCCCGGGGTGCTGACTTACTGGAGGCTGTGCGGCAGGCTAAGGAATTCACTACCCAGGCCATCGCCGCCGCCCTGCCCCTGGGTGAAGGCCCTGGCCCGGTGAATCCGGGCAGAATGGTGAGCACATAGTGGCGCAAGCAACCCCCACAGACAAAGAGAACAGTCAGCACTATTTTTCGCCCCAGCCGCAAGGACCGTCGCAACCCGTTGAGTTTGAGGTTACGCTTCGTGGCTTGACGTTTCCCCTAGTTTCGGATCGGGGAGTATTTTCTCACGGCGAAGTGGACAAAGGCAGCCGGCTGTTGGCCGAGACGATGCAGTTACCGGTGCAGGGGCAGATTCTGGACTTGGGCTGTGGCTGGGGTGTGCTGGGCTTGGTGGCAGCGAAACTGGCCCCCGAGGCTCACATAACGTTGATAGATGTCAATCAACGGGCGGCGAGTTGGGCCGAGGAAAATCTGAGGAGGAATAAAGCTACCAATGCCGAAATAATATGTGGTGATGCGCCGGTGGCCCTGGGCGAGCGCGAGTTTGAGGCCATCGTCTGCAATCCGCCCGTCCGGGCCGGCAAACACCAGGTACTGAGACTCGTTGAAGATGCTGCCCGCCGGCTCGGCAAGGGTGGGGCCCTGTGGTTAGTCGTCCGTACTGATAAGGGCGCTAAGAGTCTAGGGCGCGACATATCGCCCTGGTTCACTCAGGTAGAAACCGTCGCCAAGCAGGGCGGTTACAGAGTCCTTCGATGCACCAAATAATCAGGGGAGGTCAACAGCAATGACAGTGTGGGAAGCAATTCAGCAGCGTCATAGCGTCCGCCGCTATCAGGACAAACCGGTGGAGCCCGAGAAGCTTGACCAATTGTTGGAGGCGGCCCGACTGGCGCCATCGGCGGGGAATCGGCAGGAGTGGCGCTTTGTGGTAGGCACTGATGCCGATATGCGCCAGAAGTTAATAGCGGCGGCTAATGGGCAAAGCTTTGTCGGCCAGGCACCAGTGGTCATCGTGGCCTGCGCGGTGGATAATGAGCACGTGATGCCCTGCGGCCAACTATCTAGCCCCATTGACGTGGCTATCGCCCTGGAGCACATCGCTCTGCAAGCCGCCGAGGAAGGCCTGGGCACGTGCTGGGTAGGCGCCTTTGACGAAGCTGCAGTCAAGGAACTACTCGGCATACCGGAGACGGTGCGAGTGATTGAGCTTATGCCACTGGGCTATCCGGCTACCACTGCTGGCCCCAAGAGTCGCCTGGACCGGGACGAGATCGTAATGTATGAGAGTTGGAGCCAGTAGCATCTACTGGCGGAGAGAAGCGACGAAGACGGCTTAAGATGCTAAGCGCCGTGGGATTCTGGTTCAAGGCCAGCCGGCCGGAATTCTTCACCGCCTCGATTGTACCGGTGATGGTCGGGGCGGCCGCTGCCTACTACAGCAACGGGCAGATGCTGTGGGGTTATCTGCTGGTTACTCTGGTAGCCCTGGTGCTGCTGCACGCGGCGGCCAACCTCGCGAATGACTACTACGACCATCTCAGCGGCAACGATGAGGCCAATGTCCAGTATGTGCGCCCCTTCACCGGCGGCAGCCGCCTGATACAACAGGGACAGGTAGTCCCCCGCCACATTCTACTAGCCTCACTTCTCTGCCTATTCACCGGTGCGCTGTTGGGCTTGTACCTTACCTGGATGCGGGGCTGGCCGATACTGGCGTTGGGAGTGATCGGTGGACTGTCCGGGTTCTTTTACACCGCTCGACCCCTGCAACTGGGCTACCGCGGCATAGGTGAGCTATTTATCGGGTTGGACTTCGGCATCTTGCCGGTGCTGGGGACCTACTATGTACAGGTACAGCAGTTTTCAGGGTCGGCGCTGGCCGCGTCCCTGCCGGTAACATTCCTCATTATGGCGGTCCTGTGGATAAATCAGTTCCAGGATTTCGCCGCAGATAAGGCAGTGGACAAACGACACTGGGTAGTGCGCCTGGGCCGACGGCGCGCCCGCTATGTCTACACGGGCATGGTAACCTGTGCTTACGTGAGCCTACTGGTCAGTGTCGGGGGTGGCTGGCTCCCGCCACTAGCCGTGCTGCCGCTGGTTGCCGTTCCCGTCGCGGCGTTCGCGGTCAATACAGCGTGGCGCCATTATGACGATCTCCGCCAACTTACCCCTGCCAATGCCGCCACCATAGTCCTGCATCTGCTAATGGGGCTGCTGCTGACCGCGGGCTTGGTAGTGGATTACCTGCTATCCGGTAGCCCTATTTAGGAGACAGACAGAGGGCGCAGGCATTACTGGACTCGCAGCAGTTCGCCATCTCCTGGGGCGAGGGTGAATTTAACGGACTGATGGTCGCCACTTTCGCTTACTGACAGTGCCGTCCATTCACCGGTCTGCTTGTCCAGTTTTTCCGCTGCCACCACCGGCCGCCGAATCTGCAGGGTCACCTGCCGGCGGTCATCAATCTTCTTGTTGGCGACCACCAGGTAATCTGCTTCATGGTCATCCTCATGCTTGAAGATGCCCAGGACTAAATCGGGTGTTGCGGTTTGCACCCCATACTCTGTGGGCAGTTCCCGCGCAGATTCAGGTATGGGCGGGGTGTGGAATACATCTAGGGACTGAAGCCGGATCAGGGTTGACCCCAGTCGCTTCATCTCGGCATTGATGAGTGGCACGATCTGTTTGGCGTACGGTCTCATCTGGCAACCCTGAGGTTCGAATACCATGGGGGCACCAAACCATTGGATGGCTTTGACACCATAAGCGAGGCTAGTATAGACACTTTGCCGCACTTTATTGGCATTGTCTGGGGGCGCAACCGCGTCAGCTTCCCATTCGGCCTGGCCAGCGTTAACCTCTACCCAAGTGAAAAGCGGTATCTTGGCTGCCAGAGCCGCGGCGCGATGCCCTTCTAGGAGGCTAAAATGGCTATTAGTGCCCCACCACCACTGGTAATAATCATAGCTGAGAAAGGCAGGGCGCACGATGGCTATGAAACTGTCATAGTCTGCAGCCGCGGTGAGATTGATGTAGGGAGGATGGGCGGGGTCGGCCTGTCGGAACGCCTCGACATACTCGGCCATCTCCGGAAACATCGCTTCGGGAGGCTCATCGTGGATCATATATCCCCAGAGCGCTGGATGGTTGGACAACTGGGTGGCCAGCTCCGGCGTCAGGGGCCCAACGCTGCTGACCAGTGCGTTGTAGTCACGGATCCATTCGTCCGGGAACGTGCGATCTGTCTTCTCCAGAGCGAAGCCCATCTCCCCATGATAGACCATCAGCTTCACCCCATATTGGTGGCATAAATCTAGCTTGCCTGCATCCCACCCCACGACAGTGAAGTCAGCTTCGGCCAGAGCTGCCATGAATGCCTCCTCGTCTGTGCAATGCAGCGAATATACCCAGCCTAAGAAGGTCATGAACTCTGACATTTTCCACATAACAGATTTCTCCTTTATAGCTAGGTGGGCGGCAGGTGGATGGCTCGGCCCAGGCCAGCCAGAGCTGCCTCGCCCACAGCTTCAGATAGTGTAGGGTGACTGTGAATGGTTTCGGCCACCTCATCCAGGGTAAGCCCCGTCTCTACTGCTAAAGTGATCTCCGCAATCAGTTCGGTGGCGGCGGGGCCGACGATAGTGCCGCCAATTACACGATTAGAACCCGCCTCGGCTATTAGCTTGACGAAGCCTTCGCGCTCACCAATCGCGGTGGCTTTGCCCAGCGCTGAGAAGGGGAACTTGCCCACCGTGACATCCAAGCCACGGGCTTGCACCTCATGTTCCTTGACCCCGACCGAGGCAATTTCCGGATGAGTGAAGATGCAGCCGGGCACCGCATCGTAGTTGACCTGACCCACCTCGCCCAGAGCGTTCTGTACGGCCACTATCCCTTCGTGCGAAGCCAGGTGGGCTAGCCCGGCACCGCGGAGGCAGTCACCGACCGCGTAAATGCCGGGAATATTAGTCTGCAGCATTTCATCCACTTGAATGCGGCCGCGGTCAGTGTTAATGCCCAGCTCATCTAATCCCAGCTCCTCAGTATAAGCCCGCCGCCCGGCGGCCATCAGTATCAGGTCAGCCTCTACCGGCTGGACCTCTCCCGCTTGCTCGTACTCAATTCGTTTCCGCCCCTGGACATCCGAGATATTGACTACCTTAGCCTCGCAGTTTATCTGCACTCCGCTCTTCTTTAGCGCCCGAGCCAGCAAGTCGGAGGCTTCGGGGTCCTCGGCCGGCACTACCCTGTCCAACATTTCGATAATCGTTATCTGGGTGCCAAAAGCGGAATAGATACCGGCGAATTCGCACCCCACATATCCCGCTCCCACAATCACCAGCGCTTCGGGAGGACCGAGCAGGTCCACGGCCTCGTCGCTGGTGACAATTTTATCGCCATCGGCGCCCGGTATGGGCAGCTCCAGAGGAACTGAACCGCTAGCCAGGACAATCTTGTCAGCCTGCAGTTCAGTAGTCTGGTCATCCGACGTAACCTGGACCTCATTGGCGCTCGCCAGACGCCCATGACCAGCAAAGACCTGAATGTTATTGGCCTGCATCAATGTCTCCACCCCGGAGACAAGCTGCTTGACGACCCGGTCCTTGTGCGCCCGCACGCGGTCTATATCCACCTTGGGCTCAGCAAAGGCTATGCCGAAGCGTTTGGCGGCTGAGGGTATCGCCAGTAGCTCGGCACATTTGATAAGAGCCTTGGAGGGAATGCACCCCCGATTAAGGCAGGTGCCGCCCAGGTCTCTTTCTTCCACCAGGGCAATGCGTGCTCCGAGTTGGGCGGCGCGGATAGCAGCTACATATCCAGCCGGCCCCCCGCCGATGACAACAATGTCAAAGTTGTTGTGCTTAGAGTTGGTCAATTTGGAAAGTCCTCCCTTACTAATTATGTTACTTACTGTTGACTCCGTGCCATTAGTGATCCCTGGTAACAGTCTTTGCCCTCGCCCGCGGGAGAGAATTGTCTTCAGACGGGCAGGTATCATGCTTGGAGCCAGAGTATCTGTCTATTTTACCATATATTGCCTATCAGTTGGAAGATTTGTATAGGTTTGGTACCCAATATGTGGGAAACTATGTTAATAATGTGGAAAACGCCATCTCAAACTGCCTGCCCCACCCCGTACGGTTGCCTAGAAACAATTTGTCACGTACTCATAAAACGACCGGCGATATGACTGTGCTGCCGCCGACCAGGAAACATCCTTTCAGCCATATAATTCCCCGACCTGGGTACCTAATCCTCTTTCGCACTCAGAGGGCTTGCTACTTGTGTTAAGCGTCCAGAATTAGTATAATAGGATGGCAAAGTCCCTAATGCGGGGTTTTGCTGTAATTGAGGCTTTAAGAAGCAAAAGGAAAGGGAGCAGAATATGTGCGGCATCGTTGGATACATCGGAAGCCGCCAGGCTTCAGAAATATGTCTGCAAGGACTACAGCGCCTGGAATATCGGGGTTATGATTCAGCCGGCATCGCGGTAATACGCGACGGGCAATTGGAGGTGCGGAAGGTTGTGGGGAAGCTGGTCAATCTGGCGAAAGTGCTGGCGTCCTCGCCCCTGCGCGGTAACATTGGCATAGGTCACACCCGCTGGGCGACCCACGGGAAGCCGTCCGTTACCAATTCTCACCCCCATCTGAGCTGCGACGGACGGATAGCAGTGGTGCATAACGGTATTCTTGAAAACTACAGGGAGCTACGTGACCAACTGACGGCGGAGGGACACCACTTCCAATCGGAAACTGATACCGAGGTTGTGCCCCATCTGGTGGAAAAGTATTACCAAGGAGATCTGCGCGAGGCAGTGCGACGAGCCATACTGGACTTGGAAGGTGCTTTTGCTTTCGGCGTAATTTGCGCTGACCAGCCGGGACAGTTAATCGCGGCTCGCCGCTTCTCCCCGCTGGTGGTGGGCGTCGGCGAGGGTGAAAACTACATCGCCTCAGATATGGGGGCCATTCGCCCCGAGACTGATACAGTCTATGTGATTGGCGATGACGAACTGGCCCTTATCACCCCCGATAATATTGAATTGACCGACCTGGAGCTTAACCCCATTGACCGGGAGGTCTTCGTCATTCCCTGGCCGGCAGAGGCGGCGCAGAAGAGCGGGCATAAGCACTTTATGCACAAGGAGATTCATGAACAGGCTGAAGCCGCCCACGCCTGTCTGGCCGGGCGGCTGTCTAACCCTGACGAACCCATAGTCCTGGAAAGCCTCCAGATGAGCGAACAAGAGATTCGGGACCTGCGCAAGGTGAGCTTCACCGCCTGTGGCACCGCCTATCATGCGGGTATGGTGGGACGGTTCGTGACTGAGGCGCTGGCGCGCATACCGGCCGAGATAGACCTGGCGGCTGAGCTGCAGGTCCGCGACCCGGCGGTGTTAGACAACACGCTGGCGGTAGTCATCTCGCAAAGTGGTGAGACCGCCGACACCCTGCTGGCCCTGCGCGATCTGAAGTCAAAAGGTGCCAGGATAGTATCAGCGCTGAATGTGGTAGACAGTTCCATTGCCCGTGAATCCGACGGGGTAGTCTACATTCAGGCGGGGCCGGAAATCGGCGTGGCCTCCACTAAGGCTTATACTCTCCAGGTGCTTACCCTCTGGCTGCTGGCGCTGCACTTTGCCGAGGTCCGGCAGAGCGTTTCCCCGGAGCAGATCCGAGCGCTGAAGGAAGCGCTGCTGGCTATACCGGAACAGGTGACGACGCTTCTGGGCCGGGAGGACGATGTGAAGGAGATCGCGGCCCGCTACTATGAGATGGATGACGCTTTGTACCTGGGCCGCGGGGTCAACTTGCCCTCAGCGATGGAGGGGGCGCTTAAACTCAAGGAGAT
>JAUWJN010000158.1:0-5000 GCA_030607655.1 bacterium | reverse complement strand
CAATCTCCCCCCATTTTCGAAGTGGACGCCGGAGGAATGGGAAACTAAGGGCCACGAGTATGACGAGATCAGGGACAATATGCTGGGCTGGGATGTGACCGACCACGGCAGCGGCAACTTTGCGAAGTACGGTTTACTGCTATTCACTATTCGCAACGGCAATGTGAAGCTGGACGAGTATGACAAGCCCTACGCCGAGAAACTGCTCATCATTGGCGTGGACCAGACCTGTCCCTACCACTTTCATTACTACAAGATGGAGGACATCATCAACCGGGGCGGCGGTGAGCTGATGATCCAGGTCTACAATTCCACCGACGATTACCAGCTTGCCGATACGCCCGTGGAAGTCATGGTGGATGGGCACAGCTACGCGGTGGACCCGGGCACCATTGTGTGCCTGAAGCCCGGCGAGAGCATCACTCTACCCACCTATATGTATCACCGCTTCTGGGCGGAGGGCGAGATGGTCCTATGCGGCGAGGTCTCCATGGTCAACGACGACAACACTGACAACCATTTTCTGGAGGAGCTGCCCCGGTTCCCGGAGATAGAAGAAGACGAGCCTCCCTTCCGGCTATTGTGCAACGAGTACCCACCGGCACCAGAGTAGCCCAATCGGTAGGAGCGGCATTCCTGCCGCGATCTAGGGGACGAGGTTGCGGTTCGGCGGTTCGACAAGCTCACCGTCCTGAGCCTGCCGAAGGAGAGAACCTCGCCTACGCGCTTGCGCTGCCGTAGCAGCTACATCGCGCAGGCGCGACAAGAAGGGGGCACGCGGCCCGCGACGAACTATTGTGTAGTGAATCCGATGCCCAACTCCGAGCCACCCGACTACGTCAACGACCTCCCCGAGAGCTACCCGCCTGATACCCCGCGGTGCGAGTATGTCTTTGAGCACGACTTCATATACAAAGGGCGTAGTGTAAGGGCTCGCCCCTGCGGCCTGCTGCTTGAGCCTTATGAGCGCGACCCTCAGCCGTGCTGCTACTTCCACTCCCGCCGGCCTCGAGAGGGGGACAACCAGCTTAAGGAAGAACTGGAGGCGGCAGTCGCCGCCGGGGTCTACCTTGGTGAAGCCCAACTGGCATGGGCCGAGCTGCAGGGCGCTCAATTATCTCTTGCCAATCTGGTCGACGCCGATCTGTCCAACGCCGAATTGCACGGTGCTGACCTGAGCCACGCTAACTTGCAAGGCGCTAATTTGTACGACGCCACCCTCGAGAAAGCTGATCTTGCGGATGCCAAGCTGCAGGGCGCTGACCTGCGTACCGCGCGCCTGCACGCGGCGAAACTGGAGCGCGCCAATCTGTACGGCGCCGTTCTGTCCTTCGCCAAGCTGCGAAAAGCTAGTCTGTGGTGGGCAAAGCTTGCAGGGGCTCATCTGTATAAGGCGGAACTTGTCAACGCTGACCTAAGAGGGGTCACTATTGACTCCTTGCAAGAGATTGACCAAGATAGTGGCGTCGCGGCTATCATGAGGTCCGACTTGCAAGAAGCCGATCTGCGCGGGGCGTTGCTGGCCACAGCGAGGATTGCACCCGAAGCCAATCTGAGTCATGTAAAGTGGGGCAAACGCAGAACTATACGGAAAGACCGCCCGTCTCTCTGCCCGTGGTGGCGCTGGTCCCAGTATCATATTCAAGATGAGCGTTGCGCTCACAGCGAGAAAGAATGGGAGAAGGTCAAGAATCTCCACAAGTTACATGACTTGGCTCGGCCCACGTTTGCCGATTGCGAGGCGGTATATCGCCAGCTCAAGCTGAATTATCAGGAGTCGGGGGACTATCAGACGGCGGGGGAGTTTTTCGTCCGCGAGATGGAATGCAAGCGGGCGCAGATGGTGAAGGACAGAAAGCCCCTGCTGCAACGCTTCTGGCCGGCGCTGATGTACTTTCTGTGCGGCTATGGCGAGCGGCCCGGTTGGATCGCCGCGTGGGCTTTAGTATTGGTGGCACTGTTCGCCTTTTTCCACGGCTGGGCGGGCATAACTAATCCCTACACGGGAGAGTACCGCATCGGCCCGGGTATCGCCTGGCCCACCTGGGCAGGGTTCACAGCCTGGCTGAGCTGCCTATATTTCAGCGTCATTACCTTCACCAGCCTGGGCTACGCTGACCTGGCACCTGCCCAAGGAGTCGGTCGGGCCTTAGCGGGGGTAGAGGCGGCGCTGGGGATAGTGATGATGTCGCTATTATTGATCTGCGTCGTGCGGAAGTACAGTAGATAACGACAGACAACAGCAGACAACGACAGTAGAACGGCAGACAACGGCAAAAACAGAAGGCGAACGGGGAACACCAAAAGCAGAAGAAACACCTATGGCTATCGCCCCAGATGCCCCTTCTGCAGGTTTCACGCTGATTGAATTGGGTGGTGATGGTATGAATTACCTTACATTATACCCGTTTTGCCTAGCAGCTAAACATCAGTAATCTGCCGAATGGACGGCGTAGCCCAGGCAATGTCATTGACCGGCACTAGCCGAGCGCCGAGGGTGGCCGCGGGTGCGGTCCGGTCGAGGAGAGCGGTGCGTAATGATATTATTCGTAGCGATGTCCAAGCCCGGCGAGGATTACTTGCAGCGGGCGGCTGAGTCATATTTCAAGTACAAAGTGCGTTTCGAGCAGGTTTCGGGGCGGCCCGGCTTGATTGTCCGCTATCCGCAGGTGACGCCCGAGTTTGTCAGTCGCTATCCGTTCCGGGCTATCTTTATCGGTGGCTTCGGGTACGGCTGGGACGAAATTGATTTGCCCGACTTGTATGGGCTTTACGACGTGCTGCATACCACGACCCTGCCCGTACTGGGGGCTTGCGGGGGGCATCAACTCATCGGCCACGCCTTCAGTGAGGATTTCCGCCAGGTCGAGACCTTGGCGGATGAGCCGATGCGCCAGTTGGAGCCGGGCGAGCCGGATTGGGAGCCTGACTATCATCCGGGCTGGTTCGTGGAGAAGGGGATGCAGCCGGTGCAGATTATCCAGCCTGACCCGTTATTCGCTGGCCTGCCGGAGACCGTCTATGTGTATCAGAATCACTACTGCGAGGTCAGGCAGTTGCCGGAGGAGTTCGTGCTACTAGCGAGCAATGAGAACTGCGCCATCCAGGCGATGCGCCATCGCCAGCGACCGATCTACGGGGTTCAGTTCCACCCCGAGGCTTACACAAATGAATATTTGCACGGCCGCCAGGTACTGGAGAATTTCTTTCGGCTGGCCGAGCGTCCCTAGCGATTTCGCCTGTTTGAGAGGGTTGCTTCGCGCAGGATAATGCTATTCGTCCTGGGCAGGGGCAGAGCCCGGCCGCTGCGGGCGCACCAGCATATGTACGATTTGCTTGCACGTATCGGGGTCGTCCAGATACGCCTCACTTAGTAGACACAGCAAGTTCCAAACTTGGGGGCTGTGGACCAGGGCATAACATTGGTATTGTCCATCGCCGCGGGGGTGTACCTCCAGGATGCCATGCCCGGCCAGCCGAACCAGGACCGGCTCAATCTGTGCCACTTGGCGCCGCAGGCGCAGCGCCAGTCCTGCTGGCGTGTCGAAGGTATCGGGATTGGCTTGAAAAAACAGCACTATATCCAGCCCGATTATCGTCTGCACGGTTTCCTGGATGAATTGCCTGACCCGCTCATCCATAATCACTAGCTCCCACCGCTGGCAGTCCGGCACCACTCCGGTTAGCTCTACTAGTATGACTTCGCCGGCTGGTCTTGATAATCCTCCTTGTTGACCACATTGGGGGTGACGATTTATCCTGGGGCCTTATCTGACAAAGGCCCCAAGGTCAGCGCGGCGCAGCATCTAACTGGGGCAAAAATCTGGATTCAGCACTTCGCCTACTGCTTCCACCATAGCGCGGTAGTTTTCGGGCTTGATGGGCGGGTTAATTTCACTGGAAGTGCCGACAAACATTCCTCCTGTCTGAAGAGCATTGGTTTCCTGGATGTCTCTTCGCACCTGTTGGGCAACTTGTTGGGGAGTTCCTCTTTCCATCAGATCAACACCATCTACGCCGCCGGCCCACACATGATTAGGCCAGGCATTCTTCAACTCCACGATGTCCATACCGATGGCGGGCTCCAGGCAATAGAAGCCGTCCACGCCGCAAGCCACGAGGTCAGGGATAACTTTCTTCCAGTTACCGTCACTGTGATAGAGCACCTTGATGTCGTGGCTTTGCCAGGCTGCGGTGAGTCGGCGCAGACGAGGGAAGAATTCCTGGCGGAGGAACGTCGGGCTGAAGATGGGGCCTTGCTTGGTAGCGAAGTCGTCGGGAATCAGTATCACCGGCGAAAGGCTGGGGTCGGCGATGGCATGGGCGCGGCGGATTTCATTGGTGACATGGACCTCAATGAACTCGGAGATAACCTGGGGCTCATCCACGTACAGGTAGGAGAACAACATCAACCCCAGTCGGTACCAGCAAGCGTCTAACCCGACCGGACTGCTGGTGTCAATAATGACGGTCTCGCCGATGAGCCGTTGTAGCTTCTGCATACGTTCACGGAATTCCCGGCGTACCTGCTCATAGTTAGGCTGGGCCTCTCGCATTTGGTCGGTCTTGCGCAGCAAGTACTCCCGGGCACCGGCAACATCGTCAAACGGCCGGCTCGCCGTCCAGCAGGTCCAGTTGTCATTCTGGATGACGAATCCATCCTCGTCGGTCACCCGGGCTGTTCCCTGGGGTGCAATTGGGGGGAAGCACGCGTCAAGCGTCATTCTGACGACTTGGCAGATGTCCTCGTAGGTATAGTTGAATCCTTCAATCCGCTTACCTGTGTACAGCGAGATGACGCCCGGGTTGTAACTAAGCTGGGCATGGATTGCCACGCGGTCCACCGGCTCCAGGTTCAATGTCCGCTCCACCCGTTCCCGCTTGGCGAGTACATCGGTCGCAAAGATTTTCTCAAACATGGTTCCTGTCATACTCCCGACTACTAGCTGATTAGTTGACTACTAACATCTTCCCCCATCCCCCGGGGCTTTCCTTGTTTG
>JAUWJN010000053.1 GCA_030607655.1 bacterium | reverse complement strand
GGCAGAAACAGATGCGCATCGAACGGATACCTGTAGGTCCTCCGCCTCATGACCGCGATTGGCAGTGGGGGGCTCTGTACCGCGGCCGGTTGATTGGTACGATCGGCCTCAGCAGCACTTTCGGCGACCAGATCGGCTTCCCGTCCTATTGGCTGGTAGGCTTCTGGGTAGACCCGTGGTATCGGCGATCAAGGATTGCTCCCCGGCTCATGCGAGCACTCATTAAGTTTGCGGTCCATCACCGCATTACCGAAATATGGACCGCTGTACACCGCGACAATATCGCTTTCTCTGCTTCCCGATTTGCTTCTGTCAATGATCCCGATCTCCAGGAAAAGGTTGATCGCTGGTACGAACAGATTGCTTCCCGACCACCGGGCAGTATGCTCATCCTGCGCGTACCTACCGGCCGTGCCGGCGCAGTGACGGGAAGTAGGGGCTCGCCCCCGGCGGCTTCTTAAAATAATTGAACTCCCACCCCGCACCAAGCCCCGAACGGTGCAGTGCTCTATGCGTTTCTCCATCTACATATCTCACTGAGCGATGCTATCTCCTATTAGATCCCGGTATATTGGCAAGCACCTCTGTCTCAAAGAGGTCTGGAACTCGTAGGCGAGAAAATGTAGCTTGAGAGGTTCATTAAGGTTGGATTCAGCGTGCTTGTTGCTCACTGTGCGCTGTCTGAGATATTCCTGATTGCAAAGGAGAAAGAGTGTGAGAAAGAATAAGGCCTTAGATGACGGATTGCTCAAAGCCACGATTAGTATGCAGGCACATCACCTGCTTAGTACCGTCTGTATTCTCGGTGGGGCACAATGTCCGCTGCTGGCGGAAGAGAAAGCAAGTCAGATTCTCGACCAGGTGAAGGGGAATCCAGCGATCACCATCAGGCTGGAATCAAACGCCGACGAGATCCCCCACTACACTTCACTTAGCCCGCAATACTATTCCCACATGGACAGGCAGGAGATGTTCAACCGCAAGCGGGACCTGGGTGTGCTGCAGAGGCTTGGCCTCGTACCAGGCTCTGTGCGCCGCGCCCGCTATCTGTATACGCTACTGTTCGAAAGGATCCAGACTCCTGATGGCATCTGCGCCTACGACACACCCGGGTGGGAGGGTTGCACTCTGGCCCGTAGCGGCGCGTATGAGCGTGTCCGGGCCAAGGGATGGCAGGCTGTGGTCTACTCCCGAACTAAGCAAGAAATGCAAGAGTATCGCCAGCGTAATGTGCAGAGAATTGTCAGCAGCGAACAACTGTATGTCCGCTCTCACCATTTGATGTGTCTCTGCTGCGGCTTGGCCGGCGGCGAAGGAGATGCGCCTCGCCCTAACGATACACTATATGAAATCCTTCAGCGCATCCGCCGCGACCCAGATATTCCCATTACCCTAGTGGAGGGATGCTGTATGGCATGTGACTGCTGCGACGGCTTTCATCCGGAAACGGGACGCTGCGTTCACGACGGCGGCCTCATCAGAGATTACAAGAAAGATTTGGATGTTTTTCAGAAGCTGGGTCTGATGCCCGGCGATACGATGAAGGCTAGAGAGTTATTTGACTTGTTATTTGAACGCATACCCTCCACCCGCGACATTTGTGGCTATGGCACCGGGGTAGTCACTGCTCGGGAGTGGGTCATCTGTGGAGATCCTGACGGAGATCCACGCTACGAACTGACCCGGCAGAGCGGGATATTCTAACTGAACCATATCCCTCGTGCCCTCCGGCTTCACGGTAGGCACTTGGTACATTGGCAGTCTGTAAGAGCGGAAATGCTTAGGAGGGTTGACAGTAACCGCGAATATGCCCCTAAGCAACGACGAAGCCAAATCCAGATTACCAGGAGGTCGGCGATGAGCAAGGCATTTCGTGAGCAACTCCTCGCGGAGATGGCAGCTCTGAAGACGGTGGATTGCCATTCGCACACTTGTTTGCGCAACGAGTACTACCAGTCGGCTCCCAAGTCACTGTTTGATCTTAGCTCCGCGGCGTATTTTGAGCGTGAAATTGTCAGCGTTACGGGCCAGTCGCCCCAGGACATATACGCGGACTGCGATTCCGACGAACAGCGGTGGCAGCAGCTCAAGGCGGTGGTGGACAAAGCCCGCAATGTGTCCTACTGGCGCCACAATCTAGTTACATTTCAGGGCCTGTTCGATCTGGAAGAGGATGAACTGACCGACGATAACTGGTATGGGTTAAACGAGCGGATTAAACAGAAAACGGCTGATTCAAATTGGTACCACCACGTAACCGCTGAGGTATGTAAGCTGCGTACTCAGGTGAAGAATATCCCCTGGTTTGAGGACTGGGAGCCGGAGTACTTTACTGGGGTGCTGCGTATGGAGTCGGCACTTGAGCTGTGGTTGGTAGAGGCGCGCACGCAGCTTGAAGAATACCTGGGCTGCTCGATTGTGGACTTGGGTTCGTGTACGCAGGCCTTGGGAGACTTGGCTGAGCAGTACCAAGCGCGGGGAGCCGTCGGCATAAAACTGGCCCACGCCTACCGCCGGACACTGAGTTCCGAGCCTGTCGAGGAGCCGACCGCAGCCCGGATTTTCGCTGCGGCTCTTCGCCGCGAGGAGATACCGCCGCCGCAGGTGAAACAGTTCGAGGACTATATCATCTATTTCCTCGCCGGGTTGTGTAGCGATACCGGGCTGATATTTGATATTCACACCGGCGTGCAAACCAACTGGGCCCATATACCAGATTCGGATCCGCTGCTACTGCTGCCGCTGATCCATGCTCACAAGTCCACCCGGTTTAATCTCTATCACGCCGGCTATCCCTACAGCCGCGAGATGGGAATGCTGGGCAAGCACTGCCCCAACGTCTGGCTTAACATGGCCTGGATGTACGTTATCACTATGGAAGGCAGCCGCCAGACCCTCCGTGAGTGGATTGACCTGGTCCCCGCATATCGCCTCCTCGGCTTCGGGTCTGACGTGTGCTATCCTGAGCTAATCTACGGTCATTTGCAGATGGCGCGGTCATGTCTGGCGGATGTACTAGCCGAAAAGGTGGACCGCGATTTCCTCAGTCAGCAGGTGGCACTGGACCTCGCCAAAATGATGCTTCACGATAATGCTGTGGAGTTCTATGGGCTTGAGACTGAGTAGGCAGCGAAAAGCCCTATGATACCGATCGCGCAGACCTAGTCAGTGAGAAATGCAAAGGGCCGACTGCGGCGGATGAACCGCTTCCGCGTCCCGTCGGCAAAAGTCAGTTCACCGACTGCCGCCAGCCGCAACACGCCCCCGTGCCGGCCAACTCTCACAGCGATCTCTTGCGTCAGCGGCGGGAGTGCCCCCAGATCGGCGACGCTGTGGCCCTGCACGTCTTGTAGCTCCACAGTGCCCGTGGCCCCGGTGGCCTTGAGTGCGTGGTGGCCCCAGGAGGTCACGGTGACTTCTACGGCCAGCGAGTCATCCTCCGGCGCGAGTACGGGCGTGTCGCTTTTAGTCGGGAATTTGAAGTCAATGCCGGGTGCGTTGTGCGGCAGGACCGCCTTCCCCGATGTGATGGCCTTCGCCAGTTGTGGGAAGGTAGTCATGGTGAGCGCCTCCCCCATGTTGAAAACGATGAACCCGTCGGCACCTTGCGCCCGCGAGATTTCAATCTGCCCGATTACCCGGTCAGGTGAGAGTTGTGAGCTGGACGACGAGGCCCCGATCCCCGTGTATATCGGTATCCGCCCGCCGACCAGCCCCACCTGACGCGCCACAAGCTGCTGGAATCTGTCATCGCTGCCTGTGTAGTCCATCGGGCAGATGAAGTCCACCCATCCCTCTTTCACCCAGCGCACCCAATCCTGCCCGACGCTATCGCGACAGCCAGGATAGCTGCCAAACACCGCGGCGGAGATTTTCACGTGGGGTTTGACGCGGCGCACCTCCTCAGCCGTGGCGCGTACCAGCCGGTTGATTTGCTCGCTGCGCCAGTTGCGGTACTCCTCACGCAACGGCCCCGAATAACATTCCTCAGGCCAGGTTTCGACCGGGGTGCCATGGTACTGCTCGAAGCGTTCGCGGCATCCATCGCAATAACAACTATCCCCATGAGGATAGCGAATGTAGTCGAAGTGAATGCCCGCCACATCGTAGTTGAGGGCGACCTCCAGTATCGTCTCCAGCTCCAGCTCAAAATTCTCCGGGTGCGACGGACAGAGCCAGTCAATATCCTCGCCAGTGTGGTTTTTTTGTGTCCGGCCGGCGGCACGCATTTGGTCCTTGAATTCCTGAGGTGCGTTGGACAGGTTCCAGTTGACCTTCCACGGGTGCACCTCAATGCCATACTTCTTTCCGGCCGCGACGGCCTGGGCGATCTGATCGCCCTTCTGCAGGAACGTCTCTGAGTGGGGAAGCAGCTTGCTGTCATAATGTGCTACTCCCGCCCACCACATGTTGGGCACCACCGCATTGAAATTCGCTGCTGCCAGCCGGCGCATGGCCTCTTCCCAGGTTCCACAGTCGCCCGTCCCCGAGGGGTTCCACACGGCTCTGAACTCGCCGTCCCGCGATACCTGACACAAGGCATAGGCGTCCGCAAGCGCTCCGCGGACGCTAGCGGCGGCCGCCAACACGTCCGGATACCGCTTCTCGGCCAGCATGTGCCGAGCCTGCGCTTCAGCGGTCCGCGCTGCTTCCAGTCCTGCCTTGACTTCCGCCTCGTGGCCAGTCACCGGCGCTGACGAGTTCAAGAATCGCTCCAATGATGCTCGGTCCCCGAATCTCCCGATGCGTACCGTCGGCTCGAGAGCACGCGCACCTGCTTCCTCCCCTGCCTCAGGTAGCAGGTGCCCAACCACCGCCAACAGGAATAGCCTTTTGTTCTCCGTGTCGCCGCTTAGCAGAATGTGCCCCATATAAGCTCCGGTGTCGCTGAGCAGCACGGCTGGAGGTCCCTCGTTGCCCTCGGCGTCGCGCCATACGCCAATCACCCGGGCATTCTTTCCCGTTGGCTCGGGCAGCACCACGTTCCACGAGTCCTGCCGCATCGTTGCCGGTAGCCCTACCACATCAGGGGCCCGGAACACTACGCCTTGGAACTCCCCCCGAGGCTCAGCACGCTTCCAGCCTGCCCGTCTGATTCCCAGCAGCTTTGCGACACGGTCGGACGCTGTGTAGAAAACGATGATTCTTCCGCCCTGGTTGACGAAAGCTTCGATCTGAGATAATTCCGCTTCACTGGGATTGGGGCTGTAGGCGAAAATCGCCAGCTTCCTGCCCGCCAGTGCCCCCTGTTCGACATCGCCCTGGTCTATCAGTCCCACCGACAGTCCCACACCAGTCAAATGACTATAAATCGTGTCGGCAGCCAAGTGTGCTGCCCGAAGCTCGGCGCCCTTTGTGTTCGAGCCAAGAACTACCACTACGCTTTCGCTCACCGCGCGCAGGTTATCTACTGCACAGAAGCTGTCTTTAGCTGCCGCCTTCCAGGCCGACAACCGAATACGGTCAATGTGGTACCAGCCCGCTGGCGTGCCTTCCGTTCGGAATCCGCCTTTTGCCAGGCGTACCTGTTGCCATCCCTTACGAAGCCCGCCCACCTGACCTGCATACCACCCGGCCCCAGACCGAAAATAAATCGTGAAGTGCCCGACCACGCTCGATTCGTCCCCATATAGGTCAAAGCAAATGGTTCCGCAGCGGGTAAGGTCCAAGTCCACGTTCCGGTCATACACCGCACGGCGCAGATCACCTCGAGTGAAGTTACACCGCATCTGCAAGGCCATCTCTCCGCCGCTCTGGTCGCTGGGCATCAGACCGACCGGCTCAGATCCCTCAGCCGCCTGCCACGCGGCCTGCGCGGCTCGTTCATCCGCGTACTCGAAGTCGTCAAGCACCATCACTTCCGTAGCAGAAACGCACGCCATCGAGCAAAGCAGCAGGCTGATAATAATCCAGACCGACTGACACATTCGTTGACCTTCCGTCTTAGTTGACCTATCTTGGGGTTGGAGTTCACTGGAGTTCCTGCCCCCAATGCTCTATTTCAGACTAACCCAGTGGCCACTTTGGGCCGACTGGTGCGCGGCTGACATGACGCGCTGGATGTAGATGCCCTGCGCCAAGTCAGGCTCTGCCGGCTCGCCACGGCTCGCCGCAGCCAGGAAATTGTGCAGACAGGCCATGTGCGCCCGTAGCCAACCGATCGAGCATTTGGGTCCTGGAAAGCCGGCTGCCGGCGTGGGATACCGCTGCACCGTGTCAATCGCCTGCCATCCCTGCCTGCCGCCGGTCGGTCCGCCCGGCTGTCGGGTGTCGTAGACCTCCAGCCAGTTCGGATACATAAGATTGAATCTGATAGCTCCTGTCTCACCGTGCAGCTCGAAGCGAAGCTCATCCTGAGTGCCGGTGGCAATCTTAGAAGCCTCCAGAGTGCCGATACCGCCGTCGGGCAGACGCACTGTCATACAGGCCGCGTCCTCGGCGTCCACGGGCACCCGGCGGCTCGGATCATCAAGAGCAGGCCGGTCAGCAAAAGTAATGCTGGTGGTGCACCCAATCGCCTCATAATCACCCACCAGCATGTGCATCAGGTCAAGGATATGCGAGCCCAAATCATTTATAGCCCCCCCGCCCCCCGCCCGCGAGCGTTTCCACTTCAGGGGCGCATCGGGGTCAACGCTGCCGCTGTGAAGATAAGCCCCGCGAAAAGATAGAACCCGGCCGAGGAAGCCTTCTGCTATTAGCTCGCGCGCCCTTATGGTTGCCGGCAAGAATCGATAGTTAAAGACCATTTGGGCGATGCCCTCGTAACCGGGCAGCGCTGACTGAATCTGCTCAGCCTCCGCGAGATTGACCACTAGTGGCTTGTGGCAGTAGATGTGCTTGCCGTGGGCCATCGCTGACAGTAGCTCTTCTTTGTGCAGGTGGTTGGGCGTGCAGATATGCACTAGGTCAATCTCCGGGCTTTCGGTAACCTCCCGGAAATCGGTGCTGGCCCGCTCGAAGCCGAGCAGCGCCCGCGCATGCTCGGCCTTCTCCGGCGTGCGATGGCAAAGCGTATGGAGATGAAACTCGACCGGCACCGGCTCATAATGGAGGTGCAGATTGATGTAGCCGTGAACATCGGTGCGCGCCATAAAGCCGCCGCCGATCAGTCCCACGTTAACTACCTTCATTGTCTGCGCCTCCGGAGAATCCGTCGTCGTATAGGCATCAGATGCCCCTCGGGGGCCGGTCAGTTTTCGCCAGCGTAGCAATAGACGACCTTGTGCTGAGTGTAGAATTGGATGCCGGCTTCACCGGCTTCCGGCAACCCCGCTCCCGAAGCTTTACGTCCCCCAAACGGAAGCTGAGGCTCCTTATAACCAGTATGCATGTTGACGTGCACCAGGCCGGTCTCGATTCCGTCAATGAAGCGTTGCGCCCGGCCCAGATCACGGGTGTAGACCGAGGCGCTTAGCCCAAACTCAACACTGTTGGCTACTTCCAAGGCATGGTCCAAGTCCGCTACCTCCATACAGCAGACTACCGGGCCAAAAATCTCCTCTTGAGCAACTCGCATCTGGGGCTCAACTTTATCAAACACCGTGGGCTGGAAGAAGTAGCCATGCTCACAGCCATTGTCTGTTACCTGGTGGCCGCCGCAGACCAGCCGCGCTCCCTCGGTCTGACCCAGGGCGACGTGAGAGGCAACCTGCTCTAACTGATCCTGGCTGATGACGGGTCCCATATCTGTTTCCTCGTCTGTTCCCAGGCCGACCCGCAGGCTTTCCACTCGGGCAATAAAGCGCGCCGTAAAATCGGCAGCAATAGGCTGCTCAAGTAGAATTCGGCTGGTCGAAGTACACCACTGCCCCGCACAACTAAACCCGGCGGTTACGCAGTCGGCGACGGCGAGATTCAAGTCCGCATCCCGAAGCACTAGGGCCGCATTCTTGCCCCCCATTTCCAGTTGCGTGGGAGTGAGGTTAGCAGCGGCCACCTGGTGAATTTGTTTACCTACTTCCGTGGACCCCGTGAAGGAGATGGCTTTCACTCGCGGGTCGGCGACTAGCTTGGTGCCAATCTGCCCGCCGCTGCCGCAGACCAGGTTCAGTACCCCAGCCGGCAGTCCCGCGTCAGCGAACAGGCGCGTAAACTCCATCCCTATCAAGGGTGTGAGACTGGCTGGCTTGAAGACGACGGTGTTGCCGGCAATAAGCGCCGGTACTACCTTGCGACCGGGGACATTCAGAGGGAAGTTCCACGGAGAGATGACCAGCGCTACGCCGCGGGGCTCGCGTATCATATACGCGTGTGCGCCGGGCTGGCGGGAAGGCCTAACCAGCCCACCCAGTCGCTCGGCGTGGTGCATTTGGAATTCCATTTCGGAAAGGGCGGAGTTAATCTCTCCGTGGGACTCGCGGAGCGTCTTGCCATTCTCTTGGGTGAGTAACTCAGCAATCATGCCTCGGTTTTCCTTGAGTAGATTGCTCGCTTGGGCCACAATCTCAAGTCGTTCTGAGAAGGGGAGCCGTCGCCACTCGGGAAAAGCTCGCGTCGCTGCCTCCAGTGCCGCGTCTACTTCCGCCTCTCCTGATGAAGGAATCTCGGCGAGTATGTCCCGCGTATCGGCGGGATTCGTATCAACTATGATATTATCGGAAGCTGCTGGCTCCCATTGGCCCGCGATGTAGTTGCCAATCTGCATTGACTTGCCTCCTTGATGTTGAAATCTATTTGTTTTCGCAGTAGCGCGAGATAAAGCCCTTCACTTGGCCGAGAGGTATTAGAACGAATCGGCAAGGAGCGACACGTCGCGATCTACCGGGCAGGGCTGTCCGGTACGCATTTTAGTACCGCCGCAATGACATCCTCAACTTGGGGAATCACTGTCTTTTCCAGAGGAGGACTAAACGGGACCGGGGTCGCCAAGGCCCCCACTCGTCCCACCGGCGCTAGCAGTTCACCGAACAGTTCGGCCGAGATCAAGGCGGCTATTTCTGCCGTTATGCCGTAATCAATGGCCCCCTCGTCCACCACTACCGCTCGCCGCGTCCGGGCTACCGATTCTAATATTGTCTCGCGATCCAGGGGTACCAGACTCCTTAAATCAACCACCTCAGCGGCCACACCCTGGCTTGTCAGTTCTTCGGCAGCGACTAAAGCTACCTGCGTCATACGAGAACAGCTAATCAAGGTCAGATCAGTTCCCTCTCGCTTGACCTCTGCCTTCCCCAGCGGCACCCGGTGGCGTCCGGAAGGCACGGGCCCTTCTTCCTGATAAAGTAACTTATGCTCCAGTACGACCACTGGATCATCACATTCAATAGCCGAGGCCAGCAGTCCCAGAGCATTGGCGGGCGTCGCCGGCAAAACTACGCGCAGGCCGGGCGTGTGAGCGAACCAAGCTTGGGGACTTTGAGAATGCTGGGCGGCGGCGGAGTTGCGGGCACCAATTGGGGCCCGGACAGTGAGAGGTACGCTGGCTTGCCCGCCGCTCATATAGCGCAATTTAGCAGCCTGATTGCACAACTGATCCATACACATCGTCAGGAAATCAGAGAACATAATTTCAACCACTGGCCGCCAGCCACACAGGGCCAGACCAATCCCGCAACCCATAAAGCCCGCCTCGGAAAGAGGAGTCTCGCGGACGCGGTCAAGCCCGAATTCCTCCAGCAAGCCCTCAGTAACTGTGAAGATCCCGCCTAGCGGTCCGATGTCCTCACCCAGGAGTATAACCTTCGGGTCCTCCCTCATGGCTTCAGCCAAAGCTAGGTTTAGGGCAGCAGCGTAGCTTATATTGGGCATCAGCCGCCACCTTCCTGGGCCGCGTACACATCCTGGGTTGCCTCGTCTGGTTTAGGGAAGGGACTCTGCCGGGCGAAGCGCTCGGCCTCATCAACCTGAGCCACTATCTCGGTGTTAATTTCTGCCAGTTCCTCCATTGTAGCCTCCCCCTCAGCTATCAGCCGCTTTTCCAGGCGAGCAATGGGACAGGCCGCCTGGGTCGCTTCCAGCTCTTCCGTAGAGCGATAACGACGAGTGGGTTGGGCCGAATGATGGCCACCCCAGCGGATCGTAGCACATTCCAGTAGAACAGGGCTGCACTCCCGGGCCCGGGCCACCGCCCACTGGCTGGCGTCAAGCATAGCCACAACATCGTTACCATCCACTTTTCGGGACTCCAAGCCATGGGCTTGGGCAATAGCGGCAGCACCTTTGCCGCCCTGGCGCTTGTCAACCGTCACCGAGATGGCATACTGGTTATCCTCACAGACGAACAGCAGCGGCAGGTCCCACAAACTCGCCAGGTTCAGGCTTTCGTGAAAGGGACCTTCTTCGACGGCGGCATCACCGAAGAAGGCCACGGCCACTCGTCCGTTGCCTTCCAGGCGGTTAGATAGAGCAACTCCGGTGGCAATAGGCAGGCTCGCGGCAACAATGCCGTTAGCCCCCAGTATCCCTTGGTCAAACGCCGCCACATGCATTGACCCGCCCTTGCCCCGGCAATAGCCGTCAGAGCGCCCCATAATCTCTGCCAGTACGCGACCGGGCTCAGCTCCTTTAGCCAGGCAATGACCGTGGCCTCGGTGGGTACTGAGCACGTAATCTTCTGGCCGTAGCCAATGGCAAATCCCCACCGCAATGGCCTCCTGTCCCCAGTACAGATGAGCGAATCCCGGCACCTGGCCGGTGCGCTGCAGCTCGGCTACCCGCTCTTCGAAGCGGAGAATTAGCAGCATTTTGCGGTAGCTAGGAAGGTATTGCATAGCCTAAAGAATAATGGTATATCACCGGCTTGTCAACACGTGCCGTGATTAGCATCAAGGGCAGGTTACTGATTGGTTCAGAACCATTGACATTCAAGGAAAGGAGAGATTGCGGTGCTGGAAGGAAAGGTAATTATCATAACCGGTGGTGCCAAAGGCATTGGACTGGGTTGTGCGCGGGTGATGGCTCGCCACGGGGCGAGCATTGTGATTGCTGATATTGACGAGGAGGCGGGACCAGAGGCCGAAGCTGACCTGCGGGCGATGGGTGCCCAGGCACTTTTTGTGCCCACCGATGTTAGCCAGTCAGAGCCAGTAAGACAGATGGTCGCGCAGACTATCGCCGAGTATGGGCGGCTGGACTGCGTGCTAAACAATGCGGGCACCCACATCTCCAAGACGGTTTTCGACCACACTGAGGAAGACTGGGACCTGATCATCAACACCAACCTGAAGAGTTACTTCCTGTGCACCAAAGCGGCTCTGGATCACCTGGTGGCCACCAAGGGCAGCATTATTAACATGTCGTCTATGGTCGGGC
>JAUWJN010000207.1 GCA_030607655.1 bacterium | reverse complement strand
ATCAGCGTGGAGATGACCTCATTAAATTTAAATACGCCCATTCCAGGTATAAGGGGGCGCACGGCGCCGGGTTCAAGTATGCCATTGCGATGGACGTTATGCACCAGAACCTACGCATCCTTGGCGTGGACGTGGACAATCTTTTTACCCCACTCGCGGATGCCCGCCAGGTAGTCAATCAGCATGTAGACCAGGTGCGAAGGGTCATACTCCAGGCCCAGCGCCGGTGAGTCTACGGCCTCGAACATCAACTCCCAGGCGCGGGGTGTGTAGGCGATATTGATGCCTCGGAAGGGGAAATAGTGAAACATAGGGCAGTTCTCAAACCCAATCCGCAGCCCTCGGTCCTCAACTTGCTTGGCTATCGGCGTCCAGTACTCCCGGAACAGCGGAATATTATCGGGAATATCCTTTTCCGGGTCGCGGCCGGCGAAGGTGCCGATTGTATCCACCTCTAACATCGCGGCGAGGTCAAATAGACTCAAAAAATGCTGCCGGCCAGCCTCGGCCTCCTCTTTGTCGGGGCTCAGGTGGTTGGGGTAATAGCCTAGCGCCGAGATCTGGATGTCGGCCTCCGCATACTGCTCCTTGGCCTTCATAATGGTGGCTTCATCAGTTTGATTAGGATCCAGCGGGTCACCGGGGTTTACCAGCAATTCAATGCTTTCAAACCCCGCCTCCCGGGCGAACGCAATTTCTTCCTCAGAATACTGACATAGGTAGCCAACACGCATTCTCATACCTCCTGGCGCTTAATGGTAGGGTAGGGATGACACTTAATTAACAAGGAGTAATTGGTGGCTGGCACAAAAATACCTCCTCAGCCGGGGGCAAGGAGGCGATCAACAGAGGGCTATCGCTTAGTAGTTAGTCAAAGAACTCTGTGACGGCCGTGGCGACGTACCTAATCTGCTCTTCGGACAGGTACGGATGGAGGGGCAGTTGGATGACCTCGGCGGCTGCCTGCCGGGCCTGGGGCAGATCCACCTCATTAAGACCCCAGGGACGACAGGCAGCTTCAGTGTGACAGGGCGCTTGGTAGTGGCGGGCAAAGCTGATGGCCTGCTGCTCCAAATGAGCGGCTAACTCATCACGACGGTCGGTCCTGATGGTGTACAGATGGTAGACATGATGCACCCCCGAGGCTTCGGTAGGAGTAGTAACCGGACAGTCGGCTAGCAACTCATCATATAACGCGGCCAGTTCGCGGCGGCGCTGATTGCCCCATCCGAGTCTCGGGAGCTTCACCCGCAGCACCGCGGCCTGAATCTCATCTAAGCGACTGTTGTAACCTACAATCTTATGCTGATACTTGGCTGTCTGGCCGTGGTTGCGCAGCCGTCGCACCTGCTCGGCAAGGTGGTCGTCGTCCGTGGTCACCATCCCGCCCTCGCCGTAGCCCCCCAGGTTTTTGCTCATATAGAAGCTAAAGGTCCCGCAGTGCCCAAGGCTGCCGACAGGCTTGCCGTGGTAAGAGGCGCCATGGGCCTGGCAGGCGTCTTCTATCACGTAAAGATTATGCTGCTGAGCAATCTGATTGATGCTGTCCATATCGGCGGGGTGGCCGAAGACGTGGATCGGGATGATCGCGCGGGTCTGCGGGGTAATAGCAGCTTCAATTAGTTGCGGGTCCAGGCAGAAAGTGGCCGGGGCAATATCCACCAGCACCGGCTTAGCTCCCACATGAACGATAGCCTCAATAGTGGCGATAAAGGTCCACGAAGTGGTAATGACCTCATCGCCAGGCCCGACGCCCAGCACTTTCAGAGCCATAATCAAAGCATCAGTGCCGCTACCCACGCCGATGGCATGCTTCACACCGCACAGCTCGGCCCATTCCGCCTCCAACGCCTGGACATTAGGCCCCAGGAACAACTGCATAGATGTCAGGGCCTGGTCTACTGCTGTCAGTATCTCGTCCCTGAGTTCGCGGTATTCAGCTTTCAGGTCCATCAGGGGAACTTGCACGCAAACACTCCTGGGCTCGGCGCAACCGAACGCCAAATCACCGTACTTTAGAGGTTAGAGACATACGGGGAGAAAAAGTTGCAGGGCTATGGCGAGACGAACGTGGTTGTCTAAGTGCCAACATTCAGTATGAACTGGCTGCTATAGTTATTCCTCACTCACTTGCCGGACGCTGACTACGTCAATCAGCTTTTCCAGGCGGTCTGTCAGCCGCTCCAGGTCGCGGCGGTGGTGAATGTCTAAGGTTAAGTGTAGACGAGCAAATTCACCGGAAGTAGCATCAGTCTGGGCCGCGGCGATATTGATGTCACAGTCGCTGACGATGGCGGTAATATGCGATAGTAGCCCTACCCTATCGCTGGCTATTATCTCGATATTACTGCGGAATACTGGCTGCTGCGGGCCAGTGGCCCATTGCAGGGGCACGATCCTATCCGGCTCTCTGCTGGCGTGATACTGCAGGTTCTTACACTCGCTGCGATGCACCGTCATTCCGCTGCCCCGAGTGATGTAGCCAGTGATGTCATCACCGGGCAGGGGATTGCAGCATTTGGATAGTCGGGAGTGAACATCCCGTACCCCCTCGGCGGTAACTAACAGCCCCTCCTTGACCGCCGGTGCTGCGGGCACCTCGGGAAGATGCAGTTGGACTTCCTCGGTAAGGCTGCGCGGGCGATAGTTGGCGTCGCCGCGCAGGTGGCTGAGGATGGTCTCTACCTCTATCTCGCCGTAGCCCACCGCCGCCAATAGCGAATCAACGTCGGCATAGTTCAGGTGCTGGGCCACGGCGGGCAACTGCTCCCGCGGGAGCAGTTGGCGCTGGGGGACAGGAAGCTTTTTTACAGCTTCCTCCAATTCGCGCCGGCCAACCTCTATATTTTGCTGTTGGGTCTGGTCGCGCAGGAACTTACGAATCTTCGCTTTGGCGCGGCTACTCTGAATAAACCGCAGCCAATCCCGGCTCGGCTGGGTGCTGGGGGAGGTGATAATCTCGCAGATGTCACCATTGTGGAATTCATAGTCCAGGGGCACCACCTCGCCGTTCACCTTGGCCCGCGCACAGTGCTGGCCCACTTCGGTGTGAATGTGATAGGCAAAATCAACCGGCCCCGCCCCGCGCGGCAGGTTAATGACATCACCGTCGGGTGTGAAGACAAAGACCTGATCCCTGAACAGGTCAAGCTGTAGCAGCTCCAGGAACTCATGACTTTCCTTAAGGTCGGTCTCCAGCTCCAGAAGCTGTCGCAACCAGGAGACCTGCTGGTCGAGTTCGGGGTCAACATCGTCCTCTTTATAGCGCCAATGCGCCGCCAGGCCATATTCGGCCCGCTCGTGCATTTGTTCGGTGCGTATCTGCACCTCCAGCGGCTGGTTATTAGGCCCGATAACCTTGGTATGCAGCGATTGATATTGATTGGACTTGGGCTTAGCAATATAGTCGGTGAACATTCCGGGGAGGGGCATCCACAACCAGTGTACCAGGCCCAAGGCACCGTAACAATCGCTAACGCTGTCAGTTATAACCCGCAGGGCCATCAAATCGGCGATTTGGCTAAAGTCAATGTGCTGCTGGCGCATCTTGGTATGCATACTGTAGATATGCTTGGCGCGACCCTCCACTCGCGCCGCGATGCCGGCATCATCCAGTTGTTGTTCCAAGCGGCGGCGGGCCGCCTCTAGCTGGCTTTCTCGCTGCTCGCGGGTTTGGCCCAGGTCCTCCACTATCTGCCAGTATTGCTCCGGCTCCAGATGCTTGAGGGCTAAATCCTCTAGTTCCCATTTCAGCCGCCAGATACCCAACCGGTGAGCCAGCGGGGCAAAGATGTGAAGGGTCTCGGTGGCTATAGCGTGTTGATTCTCGGCGGGTAACGGGGCTAAGGTACGCATATTATGGAGCCGGTCAGCCAGCTTTATCAGAATCACTCTGATATCGTCGGCCATCGCCAGGAACATCTTGCGCAAATTGCGGGCTTGTTCTTCCCGGTGGCTAGAAAAGTCCATCCGCCGCAGTTTGGTGACTCCCTCCACCAACTGCCCAATCTGCGGGCCGAACTGTTGGGTGAGTTGCGCCAACTCGGTGGTAGTATCTTCAATAGTGTCATGCAACAGCCCCCCGGCTACAGTGGCCGGGTCGGCTTGCAGCATCACCAAAATATCAGCGACCGCCAGCGGATGAGTTATATACGGGTCGCCAGTCAGACGCTGTTGTCCCTCGTGAGCTTGCCGAGCAAATTCATAGGCACCCTGCAGCATCTGACGGTCAACCGACGGCCAGTAGCTACTGATTCTCTCAATTATTGTCTCAATATCGGCGGCCATCTGTCCAGACTCATCTCCACGGCTCCTATATGTCAAGATTATACACCACCTGACGGTCTGGTTCAATAAAACGACAGGCCCAACGGCAGGTGTAACAGCAGGTAGAACGACAACAATGGCGGAGGGATAGTATCGGGAGCTATGAACTGGGATACCGATGCTCTCGGCAGTCAGTATTGTGACGGCCGATAGGCTAGTTGAGATCTATGTCGAGAGAAAGAACTTATCCCTCCCGTTTACTATCTTATGCTTTTCTGGCTATTGTCGGTGTTATACTCAAAACGGATATAACTGCCTTTTAGGTAACGCGCTTGAGGAAGAGCAGGTCGCGCGGCTGCAAGACCCAACTTTGGGTTTGCCTCCCGCTTCCTCGCTCCTCCCACATCCAAGTTGAGACAATTTCCTCGGCGACATTGCCATAGTTAGCCAGGACCAAGTAGGTCTCTACGTTGACGAAGAGGCTGGCAGTGATGTGTTCGGGAATGCGAGAGGTGAAGAGAACGCCATCGCGGATTTCGAGCCAGGCACGGCCGCCGTTTTGTACCATCGGCCGGTAAAGGTCGAAGTAGTCCAGCCATATCTTTCGGGCCTGCGGCCGGCCCGGGCAACTGTCCCACCAGCCGTAGCTATGCGGCCCGTCCGGGTGAT
>JAUWJN010000128.1 GCA_030607655.1 bacterium | reverse complement strand
TAGGACTCTCGCCGAAAGACAATTACCGTGGCATCATCAGTCCCGGGAACGGCGGCGAAATCGGCGGCCGAACGGATAATGGCCTCCGCCATCTGCTCGACAGAACCTTGTTGGTGTATTATCGCCCGGACGGTCTGCTCCACTCCTTTCGGACCGAATTCGTCACCTTCGGAATTGCGGGCTTCGGATACACCGTCAGTGTAGCATATGAGCAGGTCCCCCGGCTGGATCTGCAGCTTATTTTCTGTGTAAACAAACTCTCGCTCGCCACCGATCACCATCCCGCCGGTAGATAACTCTACCACCGTCTCGTCGGCTTTCCTCAGCAACATAGGAGGAGGATGGCCACAGTTGGCGAAGGTAATAGTAGAGCTGTCCACGTCTAGTATGCCTATAAATAACGCTGCATAGCCGTCCGGTTGGAGGGTATCATAGACAGCGTCATTGACCGTAGTCGCTATTTGGGCAGGGGAGAAGTTGTTAGCAGGGTCACCGGCGGCGACGTGCGTGTGGGAGTGAATCTGCGACAGGTGAACCAGACCGTAGGCGCTCTTGCCGGGCATGTCGCCCAAACATAGCAGATAAGGACCGCCCGGCAGGCGCTCCAGATTGTACAGATCGCCGCCGACAAACCGGGCCGGCTCGAACCGCAGGGCGACCTGGTAGCCGGGCACAGCGGGCAGCGAGCTAGGAAGTAAACTGTCTTGAACCGTACGGGCTAATCGCATCTCCTGCTCAATTTGAGCAACGGCCTTCATTTCGCGATTGAAAGTACGCACCAGGTAACCAGCAATTACGGCAATCAGTAATAAGAAGGGAGCGCCGCGGCCCCCGAGATCAATCATAATAGCTCGGGCCGAGGGCGATACTATTGCCGGCGAGAAGATATGGGTGGCGATGGTATAGAAGGTAATCGCCCCGAATGCGACAAGGATCGCGCCGACGAGTTGGAACCATATTGCGCCCACTAGTACTATCAGGTAATAGACCTGGAAAAGAGCAATACCGACGTCACCAACGGTATGGATGGCTACGGTGACCAGCAGCAAATCAACAAGTAGAGTCAATGGTCGCTGCCCGGGGATCGTCTGGCCGTGGAGAAAGAGCCAAAACATAGCCAGGGTGAAGCCGGCCGCGGCGAGCACCACAATCTGCAGCGCCGGCTGGGTTTCCTTACCGATGGGAGTGAGCGAGGGAACAATTACCAAGGATATGATAAAGGCAGTACGAAATAGCCCCACAAAGATTTCGGTCTCGCGGGTGGCCAGATCCCTGGCTACTGCGCCAGTGGCGGGGGCAATAGGTGCCAGTTTTCCTCACCTCCCTTTACATGAATATGCCAGAAGTGCCGCTTAGCTTTAACTATTTCACTAATTATAACGCAATTCGCGGGTGAGGGCAATGGCGGGCAACTACTTGCCGTGACCGAGAGGGGTGGGCCAGTGGATAATAATAACTCAGAGCAGTGGCCAGAACAAAGAAAGCAGATGGTAGAGGCGCAACTACGGCGGCGCGGCATCAACCATCAGCAGGTGCTGGAGGCAATGCGCCGCGTCCCCCGGCATGAATTCGTGCCCATCAACCACCGCTATGCTGCCTACGCCGATACGGTACTGCCCCTGGGGTGGGGACAGACTATATCTCAGCCGTATATGGTCGCCTACATGCTCCAGCTTCTCGATCCCCAACCCGATAACCGAGTGTTAGAGGTCGGCGCGGGCTCAGGTTATCAGGCGGCGCTGCTGTCCGTGCTGGCCCGAGAGGTTTATGCCATCGAGATTATCGAACCCCTCGCCGAGCGAGCGCAGCAGACTATCCAGGAACTTGGCTATGACAATGTTCACATAGTAACCGGTGACGGCAGTCTGGGTTACCCGCCGGCGGCTCCCTACGACCGGATAATTGTCGCCGCGGCCACTCCCCAAATCCCTCCGCCCTGGCAGCAGCAGCTTGCCGACGGCGGTTTGTTGGTAGCGCCAGTGGGCAGCCAGGGAGCGCAGCAGTGCCTGCTGGCCGAAAAGAAGCACGGGGAACTGGAGATTACTGAGACCATTGGCTGTATCTTCGTCCCCCTCGTGGGTGAGTATGGATGGTAGACGGGAAGGCCATCCTCCGGCATATGAGTGATGCGGGCGCAAGATGCCGTCCACGGCGGCTTGTGCCCGGGGCACCCACGCTCCCGGCCTTCCTGGTACAAGCAAACCGTAGCCGGTAAGGGCAAAGCCCGTGGTGACTGAAGGGGAAAGTTCTTCTAGGCACGTATCCCCCTCAGACGGAACAGACCGATTCTCCGCCAGTCGCGGGCAGGAGAAGTGTGTAGCTCTGTTGAATTTACAGTTAGACTTACGCTTATTACCACTCTACGCAGGGGGCGATAGCTATGCGAGCAACCAAGACTATACTACTTATCACGTTGGTGGCATTAGTGGTCGGAGCATGCCGGCCGGAAAGCCAGGGGCCTCAGCAGCCGACGGGGCCGACGGAGCCGTCGGAAGTGGGCCAGGTTACTGGCGAGCAGCAGCAGGTGATGCAGGAAATTCTGGCGTATCTGAAGCAGAGTGGCAACACGCTGGAGGCCCTGGCCCAGGAGGTCCAGCGGCGGGAGGCCCGAGAGCGAGTTCCAAGCCCGATAGAAACATTGGCGGCTGATGTGCGGGTGGCTAAGGGGCTGGTGGGGGCGGCCCGGCGGGCGGCCACTGCCCAGTCCACCCAGAAGACCACGGCTGCTCTGGCGCGGCTGGGGCCGGCTCTGGCGAGTCTGCGCAGTCAGATACCCGCGGCGGTAATCACCCAGCACCTGGAGCGGGCGCGGGTGGCTATCAGTAGCGCCTCGGCGGAGGAAGCGGTTAATTTGGCCTCGGCGTATCTGCTGGGGGCGGTGGAGACGGCGATGAGGGCCCCGGCGCGGCTGGTGCCGGATGTGATGAAGGATATTGAGCGGGCTAAAGCGCAGGTGGACAAGAAGAATCTGGCCAAGGGAGCCACCCAGATACTAGCCATATTGGAGAGGCTGACCAATCATGAGAGCATCGGGCTGGTAGAGAGGACTATTGGCGCGGCTCGTGGCACCCAGGATGCGCTGGCACGGGAAGCCTGGTCCGTGGTGGCGGCCGAACTTGACCAACTTGACAGCTTGCTGGCCCAACTTCAGCGGCAAATAGAAGGGGAAGTGACTCCCGTCGCCACTGAGGAAGCGCCCGAAGCTGCGGAAGAAGAAGCACCTCCCGAAGAGTTAGCCCCGGAGGCCGAGGGGACGGTGGGCACAATACCTGAGGGGGCCCCACCCGCCGAAGCACCGCCTACGCCGCCTACTACTAGCGAATAAACAGAGCACGGCCCGCGCCCGTTGGCAGGCTTGGGACAATGGGGGCCTTTTCCAATTATTCCCCTCTCCTGTAAGGAGAGGGGGCAGGGGTGAGGCAATACGGCAGCAGCCAAGCTCATAAATCGCAGCAGTAGCTAAGGAGTTTATCGCTAAATGTCAGCGCCCTTCGTTCATCTGCATGTCCACTCCGAATATAGCCTGCTGGATGGCGCCTGCCGCCTGCCGCAGTTGGTAGAGCAAGTCGCTCAACTGGATATGCCGGCGGTGGCCCTCACCGACCACGGGGCGATGTATGGGGCCATTGAGTTTTATAAGGAATGCCAGACGGCCGGCATAAGACCGATTATCGGCTGCGAAGTCTATTTAGCCACCCGTACCCGCTTTGACCGTTCCACCGCTGCTGACCGCAATGCTCACCACCTGGTACTGCTGGCCGAGAACCTCGCGGGTTACAAGAATCTGATGAAGCTGGTCAGTGCCGCGCACCTGGAGGGCTTCTATTATCATCCTCGGGTGGACTTTGAACTGCTGGCCGAGCACAGCGAGGGTCTCATCGCCCTTAGCGGCTGCCAGCAGGGCTTGATTGCCACTGACATTCTCCAGGACAACTTCGCGGCGGCCCGCCAACACTGTGAGTTGTTCCGGGAGTTATTCGGGGCGGACAATTTCTACCTGGAACTGATGGACCACGGGCTGGCAGACCAGCAGCAGGTCATCGCGGCCAAATTGCAGTTCGCCGAGGAGCTTGATTTGCCAGTGGTGGCCACTAACGATGTGCATTACCTAAGCCAGCAAGATGCGGAAGCCCACGATGTACTGCTGTGTATCCAAACGCAGACCACGCGCGAGCAGGCGGATAGACTGCGCTTCCCCAATGACCAGTTTTACCTCAAGTCCCCCGCTCAGATGCAGGAGGTATTCGCCGAGATACCTCAGGCGCTGGCGGCTACGGTAGAAATTGCCCAGCGCTGCAATGTGGAACTGCGATTAGGCGAACTTATGCTGCCGCACTTCGCGGTGCCCGACGGTTATGACCTGGATAGCTACCTGCGCAAGCACTGTGAAGAGAATATCCAGCGCCGTTACGGACCTAACCCAGCGCCTAAAATCCTCGAGCGGCTGGATTATGAACTGGATGTGATTTCCCGTACTAACTACTCAGGCTACTTCTTGATTGTCGGCGACTTTGTCCAAGAGGCGAAGAACCGGGGCATCCTGGTCGGACCCGGCCGGGGCTCGGCGACTGGCAGTATCGTGGCGTATCTGTTGGATATCAGCGATGTTGACCCGCTACGCTATGGACTGATATTCGAACGAATGCTCAATCCCGAGCGGGCCAGCCCCCCTGACATTGACCTGGATTTCCCTGACGAGCGCCGGGAGGAGATTATTGAATACGTAAAGGATAAATATGGCCGGGATCGGGTAGCGCAGGTAGTCACCTTCAACACGCTGGGGGCGCGCGCCGCTATCCGCGATGTGGGGCGGGCGCTGGAAATACCGCTGCGCAAGGTGGATACGCTGGCCAAGTTAGTGCCTTATGGGAGGACTTTGGCAGATGCCCTGGCCCAGGTGCCCGAGTTGGCCCAGGCTGCGGCGGAGGATGAGCAGATCGCCCAACTGTTGGCGACGGCTGGGAATCTGGAGGGATTGGCCCGCCATGCCTCAGTCCATGCGGCGGCGGTGGTAATTGCCGATGCCCCGCTCACCGAGTACGTCCCGCTGCGCGGCGAGCGGGACGGCACCGTTACCACGCAGTACTCTATGGGGCCAGTGGAAGATGTGGGGCTGGTGAAGGTGGACTTTTTGGGGCTTAAGACTCTTACTATCATTGAACGCGCTCTGAGCGCTATCGCCCAGAATCATAACGTAGAGATTGAGCTACTAGATGTGCCGCGCGACGATGTGGAAACTTACCAGCTCCTATGTCGGGCGGATACCGTGGCGGTATTCCAACTGGAAAGTGAAGGCATGCGCGGGCTGCTGCGGAACCTGCAGCCAGAGCACTTTGAGCACCTGATTGCGGCGGTGGCCCTGTATCGGCCCGGGCCGATGCAGCACATTGATACCTTCTGCGCCCGCCGCCACGGTGAGCCGGTGCAGTATCTGCATCCTGACCTGGAGCCGATTCTCGCCGAAACCTACGGCATAATTCTGTATCAAGAGCAAGTAATGCAGATTGCCTCCGCCCTGGCCGGTTTCACTATGCCCCAGGCGGAAGTAATTATGCAGGCGATGGGCAAGAAGGACCATGATAAAATGGCGCAGATGAAGCCGCTGTTTATGCAAGGCTGCGTGGACAACGGCATATCCACGGCCACTGCCCGCGAACTCTACGCTCGGATGGAAGCTTTCGCCTCGTACGGCTTCAATAAGTCTCATTCCTCTGCCTATGCCCTGGTCGCCTACTGGACGGCGTATTTGAAGGCTCACTACCCCGCTGAGTTTATGGCTGCCCACCTCTCTACTGTGATGGACAGCAGTGACGAGGTAGCCAAGGGGGTAACCGAATGCCGGCGGATGGGTCTGGAGGTCCGGCCGCCCGCGGTCAATCGCAGCCGGGCCAATTTTGCGGTGGATGGCTCTGAAGTCCTATTTGGCCTGGCGGCGATCAAGAACCTGGGCGGCAATACCGCGGAGGCGATCGTCGCTGAGCGGGAGAGCACCGGTGATTATCGGGGACTGGCTGATTTCTGCCGCCGGCTGCCCGCCCAGAACGCGTCTAATGCTATGGTGAAACTGCTCATCCAGGCCGGGACGTTTGATGAGTTCGGCGAGCGCAATAGCCTGCTGGCGGCTCTGGATAGTGTCTACGCTGCCGGCCAGCAGTATCAACAAGACCAGGCGGTGGGCCAGAACTCGCTGTTCGGGGACAGCTCGGCCGCCGCGGCTGAGCGCGCTGGGCCCCAGCTTCCCGACGTGCCCCCAATGTCGGAAGAGCAGATGCTGAGGCTGGAGAAGGAGCTGTTGGGGCTGTATCTGTCCAGCCATCCGCTGCTGGAAAATCAGGACAAATTGAAGCAGTGCACTACCGCCACGGTAGAGGACCTGGGCCAGTTCGCCGAAGGCACATCGGTGCTAGTGGCGGGTATGATCAGCCAGGCAAAACGCCATATTGATAAAAACGGCGACCCGATGATGTTTCTGACGCTGGAGGGGCTAGCCGAGCAGGTGGAAGTAACCATCTTCCCCTCGGTCTACGAAGCCTGTCGCGATAATCTGGCCGAAGGTAGCCTGGTAGTAATGAAGGCGCGGGTAGACCGATTATTGTCTCGCTCCGGCGATGCTGACGAGCTCAAGCTGCTGGCCGAGAATGTGCAACCGCTGGCTGCGGCCCAACCTGTCTCCAAACGGCAGAGACAGCAAGCCGAGGAAGGGCGTCGCCAGGGCCGCCAACCGCCACCGCGCGATGCATCGCCGGCACCGGCCGCCCGCGTGGTCATTATTGAATTGGACGGTGCCCAGGCCACTGAACAGCCTGTTACCTCCCTCAACCAGATTCTTACCCGCTATCCGGGCCCCCAGCGGGTCGTGCTGCAGTTTGCCGCTAATGGCCAGCAGCGCAAAGTGGCTCTGGGCGAGAATTATACGGGCAACTGTGATGAAGAATTTCCCATCCAGGTGCGCCGCCGCCGCGGCGTTATCACCCTGGGGGAGGAGGAGGCAGCGCCAGCGGAGCCTGCGGCGACTAGTTTACTGTAAGGCGCGGAG